>NZ_JBXXZH010000090.1:0-32433 GCF_059640475.1 Calothrix sp. CBUCES-K 9914 | reverse complement strand
CTTCGTACTATGCTGCTGCTACGCCGCAGCTGCAGGCTATGGGTTTCAAGGTGGCTGTTGCTGTTCCAGGGGTGGCTGGTGCTGGGGCACAGGACAGCTGCAACACGTGGTTCAAGGGCCCTAAGGTGAGATATGTGTAAAACTGGAGAGATCACTTTTGATAAATGTAATAAACACCTTATAATGCTGATAGATAGCTGAAATGCTCACACTGTCAATGCTTACTCAGTCTTCTGCACCACACACGCCAGCAGGCGAGTATGCAGGCACGCTTGCTGGCAGTTGCGTTGGGTCACCACATCTTATCAGGGCGGCATGTGAACGATCTTGCTGGGTGTCTGTGGTGACAGGAGCTGGAAGCATGTGCTGATTGTTCAACCTTCTGTGTCGCCGCTGCTGCGCTGCTGCTGTGCTGTTAATGCAGACGATTGAGCAGTACCGTCAGGTGGTGGCATCATCGTATGCAGCAGCACTGTCCCTGCAGGAGTGGCAAGTCAACATCGACAGCATCAGCTGCTCAGGAAACATCGTCTCCAACAACAGCAGAAGCAGCAGCAGCACACCAGCAGCTGGTCGGACTGCTGCCGCAGCAGCAAGTGACAGCAGCAGCACACATGCCAGGCGTATGCTTCTGCAGGATGACAGTGTTACAATGTGGGATGTAACAACAGCAGGTGCAGGTACTGAGCAAGGGCTTGGCAGTATGGAGGCACCAGCTCATGCTACAGCAGACTTTGATGGATGGTCGCAGGACATGTCGGCAGTACCACCAACAGAAACAGCAGCAGCAGCAGCAGCAGCAGTGGAAGTTGTCACCGTATTCACTGTGCAGGTACCAGTGTCAAGTGTCGGCACCGCACATGTCACCGAAGCTGTGCTGCTGCAGTCCACAAGCATCCTGAGTGGACCTCTGAGCATGTTCTTTGCAGCGGCTGGCGCACCCATTGAGTCTGCAATGCGCGCTGCCGCCGGCAGCAGCAGCAGCAGCGCCTCAGGTACTGCCTCTTCAACATTGAAAGATGACACAGCAGCAGCGACGGGTGGGTTGATCTTTGAGTCAGCTGCTCTGAGTCTACCAGGCGATGAAATTGCAGCAGCAATGGCAGCAGCCATGGCAGCACCGGCACCAGCAGCAGCAGCAGAAGGTGATCATGCAGCAGCAACAAGTAGCTCGCCAGCAGAGCACCAGCTGCCAGCTGTTGACTCATCCGCTGAACCGACTGTACTGGTGGATCAGCTGCTTGAACAGCAGCAGCAGCAGCAGCAGCAGCAGCAGCAGCAGCAGCAGCAGCAACAGCAGCAGGAGCAGCAGATGACAAGCAGCCATGACACAGCACAGCACACATTCACAGAGGAGCAGCAGCAGCAGCAGCAGCAGGGCATTTTGGAGGCAGCGGCGGCACCGGCAGATTGGCTATCAGATCCGAGCCAGGCAGCTGAAATTGAGGTTACAACGTCTTTGGAGGAGTCTCCTGCAATGTCAGATGTGGATGCAGCACGTACCATCATTGTGACAAAGATGATTGAAGCAGCTGCAGCCGCGGCTGCAGAGTCAAGGGCAGCTGCCATTGAAGCAATCAGGGAGTTGGCTTGAGCACGGCGTGCAATGTTCGCATAGTCGCCTCATGTGACCAGCTGTCTCAACTTTATGTGGTGACTAATGCAAGCACACAATATGTAGGAACACCAGTATGTTGTATATCAAGAAGTGAAAGGAGTTGTAAATACTCCTGTAACACCTCCAGTTGTAAATACTCCTGTAACACCTCCAGTTGTAAATACTCCTGTAACACCTCCAGTTGTAAATACTCCTGTAACACCTCCAGTTGTAAATACTCCTGTAACACCTCCAGTTGTAAATACTCCTGTAACACCTCCAGTTGTAAATACTCCTGTAACACCTCCAGTTGTAAATACTCCTGTAACACCTCCAGTTGTAAATACTCCTGTAACACCTCCAGTTGTAAATACTCCTGTAACACCTCCAGTTGTAAATACTCCTGTAACACCTCCAGTTGTAAATACTCCTGTAACACCTCCAGTTGTAAATACTCCTGTAACGCCTCCGGTTGTAAATACTCCTGTAACGCCTCCGGTTGTAAATACTCCCGTAACACCAATTCGTCCACCATCTGATGCAACAAAAGACCCATCAACTCGACCAAGCACCTAACGACTATTATTTATGATTCCTTTCGGCTAGAGACATTACGTGTAATGTCTCTACTTGTCTATGTAATTATTTAGGGCTTGCTGAATATAACTAGAATCTTTACCATGTAAGGGTGAAAAAATGAGGGCTTGATTTGTAAGCTAACCTCCGAAACAACCATTTTTTGTACTGTGAGCGCGTCTAAATTAATTTTGTGGAGTTTTTCAGCAAACCCTATTTAGAAATCTATGTCATTAATTTTAGCTGTATATGTTTTTACCACAGAGACGCAGAGTACACAGAGATATAAGTAAAGAGAGTTAAAGTAAGGCGCCAACCCGAGAAATTGAATCACTATTAGTCCGTGTCATTAAATTTGGTCGGCTCACGGCGTCTCGCCTGACCTGACGCACATCTGGGACAGATATGCTACTTACCATCCCAAGGAATAGTCGGGGTATCGGAATATTCTTCAGATAGACTATCAATAGTTGATTGCTCAGAAGGTGATGATTGAGTAATTTCTGAAGAAATTAATTTATCTAATGCGTCAAGAGCATATGAAGCAGATTGATAGCGTTCTGTATAACTATCACGCACCATTTTGTTAAGTATATTGGCAAAACCAGTTGTAACTTCCGCGCGTTCCATCCATATTAATTCGCCGTTATCATCATGCTGAAGCTCGTGCGGAGATATTCCTGTTAATGCTTTAATACCAATCATCCCAACTGCGTAAATATCACTGCTATATTGCGGGCGCCCAAAGCATTGTTCTCTTGGAGCATAACCTTTTGTACCAATACCAATAGTAAATGCCGTATCTTCTTGATTTTCAAGTAAATTTGTAGAGACTTGTTTTACGGCGCCAAAATCAATCAGCACAAGTTTATAATCACTTTTTCGGCGCATAATATTACTTGGTTTGATATCACGGTGGATTACACCGTTTTTATGCACGAACACTAAAATCTGTAACAATTCACGCAACATATCAATTACAAAAGCTTGGTTATGACGCTTTCCTGATGGCAGTTCTTGACTAAGAGCGTTACCAAGAATATATTCCTGAACTAAATAAAATTCTTCTTCCTCTTCAAAATAAGCCAAAAGTTGAGGTATCTGAGGATATACTCCTAATTGTTGAAGAGTCTGAGCTTCGGAACTAAAAAGGCGCCGCGCAACTTCCATTTGTTCAGGCTTATTATTCACTGGTTGAAGTTGTTTGACAACGCATAAAGGATTACCTGGAAGTCTTATATCTTCGGCAATATAAGTTTCGCTAAATCCACCTGAACCTAAAACACTGACGATGCGATAACGTCCATCAAGAACTTTACCAGAAACTTCTATCTCTCGCTCTTTAAGTAAATCTATAAGGTCTTCATGCTGACTAAGAATCTCTTGAGCAATCCGAGAATGCGGATTCTTCTTAATAATATCAACCAATTGTATTTTTCTTAATTGTTGAATAGCTATTTCAACGCCTAAATAAGATATTCCAATCGCTACTAATGCTATTATAGGTATTGCTGTTGGTAAAAATAACTGGCTCGAAACAAATAATATATAGCTAATTCCTCCCCAAAGAATAGCTATGCCTAAACAAGACACAAATCGAACTCGGTTATATTTATTTCTAGAGACAAGATACGCACTGCTACCAACTAATGCTAGCACAAATAAACTACTTGCCATTTGATTATTGATTGCGATCAAGAGCGAATTACCCTCCATGAGAGTCGCAATTGCATTCGCATGTACCTCCACCCCTGTCATCCTTTCTGGAAACAGCCAGTTGGTAGCAACATCATGAAAATCATTTGCTATTGTCGCAGTGGCGCCTACCACTACAATTTTGTCTTTAAACACCTTTCCAGACTGTAAATTGCTCTCCCAAAACATTTGGTCGAAAACATGCCAAAACGGAATTTTTTCAAAACTACCCGCAGAACCCCGAAAATAAATGCGGTCACCTTTGGGTTTAGGAAAGTCGATATTTGCTGCTCGTAAAGTCGCTGTACTAAAGTCTGGTATTTTTTCTAACAAGCTACCTTCGATTTCACTAAGCTGTTTAGGGAACTCACTTGCAAAACGGTGAATCTTACCATCGACTTCAAGCGGAAAATTTGCTGAACCAGTGAAGACAGAACCAACGCGAAGAAACTCTTGAGGAGGACGTAATTGTGTAACAAAACCACTGGGAGTTTCAGAAGTTTCATAAGACGCAGCTAAAACAACTTTACTGCCATAGCGTTTTAATACTTCTCGAAACTTTTGGTCATCTTCTCTACCATGACTACTAGGCAAGTCGAAGACGACATCTAATGCAACAGCGCGCGCTCCTGCTTGAACGAGTTTCTCCACAACGCGCGCATACGCTTCACGCTTATAAGGAAATCCTTTTAAAGGCTCCAGATGACGATATTTTACAGAGTCAGTTGCGTAAGAGACTGCTGGCGTTGATATAGATTGTTCATCAATCGCTAGAATCACAATATCCTTTGGCGGTGCAATCGGTCCACGAAGTTGATAAAATGCTGATTGTGCCTGCAAATCCATCGTCTTCGGTAGCCGTAAATTGGAAGCCATCAATAACGCTGCACCTACCGTCCATGCTCCCGCTAAGATGTTACCTAAGCGCGCTATCTTTTTTGATTGGCGCCCATGAGTCGTTGAAGTAGATTTTGTTCTACCTGACTGGGGGTCTGTTGCCGGGACATATTTTTCAGTTAAGGTAGATGTAGGTTTTTCTTTCATATCGTAATATCTAGTTAATTTACGTAAACTTTCTTAATTATTTACACGCACTTTAAAACCAAAAACTGGAAATTATACTTATATGAACATTTTTTTGTTAGTAATTTATACTCATCTATTATTTGTCTACATTAACTCTGTGTACAAAGAACGCACGTTGCTTAAACGCTCGTTCCAAGTATAGCTGTGGATTGACATTTCATGTATTACGACGTGCCTCCCTGGTCAAAAAACCTCCGTATTCATCAAACTTATTGTTTCATAAATACTGTGCCTACGGTGAAATACAAAGCTCCGTTTCGGTTATTCCTATTTATGATGGCGCCGATGTTCAATTGGAGTCAAACTTTATATATATAACGATATATAACGATATAGAGGAATAATAAAATTAAAGCGCGCTATTTAAGTAAAGGGACAAACTCCTATTGACAAGTGATATAGAGAATTTTTGACGAATCTTGGGAACAATAGAAGATGTAGATACAGGTAGGAGAATTTATTGTCCACAAGTAAACCGACTCGCAACTATAGTACAAATACCCCTCAATATGTATGTTGTCAATATACATAGTGGCATCATGACATGCAATTCTTGCTTCCATATGAAACTAATTTCTGACGGGGTCATGAAGCTTCAAGGAGTGTTGTTCATTTATCGTGCAAGACGATAAAGCATACGAGGTTCGCAAGTTAATAAGGTTTACAGTTGCTAATTTCATACCTCTTTGGGAGTAAACTGGATTGATATACCGATTCGGTCTACTGTTATGAAGTCTAATTTATTGGTAAATTGCAATTGTAGGGAACATATATCCACCTACCTGGGTAAAAGTGTAAACCTCAATAGCTGTACTGTAATAAATGTTCAAACTATTTAATTAGGAGTAATGCTGGATAAAAGCTATACACGTCAACTATTTTTATAGATACTAGCAGTCTTAACATTTTAAATTGCTGCCACCTCTTGTTTAATCTTAATTCTTATTCTATATATGTAGGTATTATTTTCTATGGGTACTACTATGAATCGTCTGTCTATTTTTGTAGACGGAAACAATATGTTTTACGCTCAACAAAAGAATGGTTGGTTTTTTGACCCGCGACGAGTGCTAGAATACTTTAAATACGAGCAGTCGGAAACAACGTTGATTAACGCATTCTGGTACACTGGCTTAAAAGACCCCCAAGACCAAAGAGGTTTTCGCGATGCTCTTATTAGTTTAGGTTATACCGTCCGGACTAAAATTTTAAAAGAATATTATGATGATACTTCGGGTCGCTATTCACAAAAAGCTAATTTAGATATAGAAATTGTTGTTGACATGTTTAATACTGTAGACCAATACGACCGCGTTGTTTTGTTTAGTGGTGATGGAGATTTCGAGCGAGCAATCGAATTATTACGTTCTAAAAATACTCATATAACTGTTGTATCAACCGAAGGAATGATAGCAAGAGAACTACGTAATGCTACGGACAGGTATATAGATTTAAACGATATTCGTGAAGTTATCGAAAAAACCGAAGGTCCATAATCTTAGTATTTCTTAACAATATTAAAACTTATAAACATCAAGTTGGACAAGAGTTGAAAATATTTTGTATCTACTAAAAACGTTCTTAAGTTACCTCCATGAATAACAGTACACTAGACCAAGTCATCATCTTCGATACTACACTCCGCGACGGCGAACAGTCTCCAGGCGCCACGCTCAACATGGATGAGAAGTTAGTCATAGCCAAGCAGTTAGCACGTCTTGGTGTAGATATCATCGAAGCTGGGTTTGCATTTGCCAGTCCTGGTGACTTTGAAGCAGTCAGCAAAATAGCCCAAACTGTTGGGACTCCTTCAGGACCAATTATATGTAGTTTGGCGCGCGCACGTCATGATGATATCAAAGCAGCAGCAGAAGCTATTAAAGGTGCAGCCAAAGGTAGAATTCACACTTTTATCGCAACTTCGGACATTCATCTTGAATATAAGTTGAAGAAAACTAGACGCGAAGTTTTAGCTATCGCTGAGGAAATGGTCGCGTATGCTAAAACTTTTACCAACGACATCGAATTTTCACCCGAAGATGCTGGGCGTTCTGACCCAGAATTCTTATACGAAGTATTAGAAAAAGCTATTAATGCAGGCGCCACAACGGTAAATATTCCCGATACAGTTGGTTATACCACACCAAGTGAGTTTGGAGCATTAATAAAGGGGATAAAAGAAAATGTCCCCAATATTGACAAAGCGATTATTTCCGTTCATGGTCATGATGACTTGGGTTTGGCTGTCGCGAACTTTTTAGAAGCAGTCAAAAACGGCGCCCGTCAACTCGAATGTACTATCAATGGTATTGGCGAACGCGCGGGAAATGCTGCACTAGAAGAGTTAGTAATGGCATTACATGTACGTCGGCAGTACTTTAACCCCTACTTTGGTAGACCAGCAAACTCCGAAGAATCACTGACAAACATCGACACACGTCAACTATATAAGACATCCCGCTTAGTATCTAGTTTGACGGGAATGTTAGTACAACCGAATAAAGCTATCGTTGGTGCCAATGCGTTTGCTCACGAGTCAGGTATTCACCAAGACGGGGTTTTGAAAAACAAGCTGACTTATGAAATTATGGATGCTCAGTTAATAGGATTAACTGAGAACCAAATCGTTTTAGGTAAACATTCTGGGCGCAATGCAGTTAGAACTCGGTTGAAAGAGTTAGGTTATGAGTTATCAGAGACAGACTTAAATAAAGCGTTTGTTCGGTTTAAAGAAGTCGCTGATAAAAAGAAAGAAATAACCGACTGGGACTTAGAGGCATTAGTCAACGACGAAATTAAACAGGCGCCCGAATTGTTTAAACTCGAACTGGTACAGGTGTCGTGTGGAGACCACGCGCGTCCAACAGCAACCGTAACTTTACGTAATCCTTCGGGGGAAGACTTAACGGATGCAGCAATAGGTACAGGGCCAGTTGATGCAATTTACAAAGCTATTAACCGTGTGGCGAATGTACCGAATCAATTAATCGAGTTTTCTGTACAATCAGTGACAGCGGGAATTGATGCGCTTGGAGAAGTAACGATTCGTTTGCAACATGAAGGGCGTGTTTTTTCGGGTCATGCAGCTAACACCGATATTATTGTGGCATCAGCGCAAGCATACGTGAATGCACTGAATCGATTGTATGCAGCTTTGCAGCAACAACGCCAACACGCGCAATTAGCCAGCAACCCGTAGCATAGGCGTCCCGCCTGTGCATTTCCCAGCTTATTCAATAAACTGGGAATTCTCAAATTTCTTATCTATATAGTTAGGGATTCTCGAGTGGGAATAGTACGTGTCATTTAATTATATCTATATGATATATATCTACATTATCCTTTTTTTTAAGAGTAATGCTCCGGGTTGGGGGGGATTAATTGAGTGGGAGCTTGATAACAAATTCGGCGCCTTTTCCTTTGGATGAGAAACATTCTAATGTTCCATGATGTGCTTCTGTAATGATTTGGTAACTTATTGATAGTCCTAAACCTGTTCCTTTGCCTTCTACTTTGGTGGTAAAAAATGCATTAAATAATTGTTGCCGCACTTGGTCGGTCATTCCTAAACCGTTATCGGCGATTTTAATTTGAATGTGAGGTGTAGAATCGTTTACTAGTTCGGTAGTTATTTTAATTTGATTAGGGTTTTTCTCAATATAATCGTAAGTTTTACCTGTATTAGATTCATCTAACGCATCAATAGCGTTTGCTAGTAAGTTCATGAACACTTGGTTGATTTGACCGGAAAAACACGGCAATAATGGTATTTTTCCATACTCTTTGATGATTTTAATTTCTGGACGTTCGGGTTTTGCTTTGAGACGATGAGAAAGTACGATTAATGTTGTTTCGATGCTTTGGTGGATATCAACTTTGATTTTTTTACCTGTATCTAAGCGCGAAAAGTTGCGAAGTGACTGCATAATATCACGGATGCGGTCAGTGCCTAATTTCATGGAAATAATTAGTTTTGGCAGGTCTTCAAGCAAAAACTCAAGGTCAATATTTTCAATTTCGGTTTCAATATCACTATCAGGTTTGGGGTATTTTTCTTGGTACAATTTGACTATATTAATTAAGTCTTCTATATATTGTTTTGCATGAGCTAAGTTACCGTTGATAAAGCTAACGGGGTTATTTACTTCATGGGCAACACCTGCTACGAGTTGTCCAAGTTGAGAGATTTTTTCGGTTTGAACTAGTTGAGATTGAGTACGTTGAAGTTTTGATAAGGTTTGCTCTAGTTCTTGCGAGCGTTGTGAGAGTGCTTTCAGAGTGCGCTCACGCTCGGAAATATCCTGTACTACTGCTAAAATACAAGCTACACTATTCAAAGAATATGGTATACCTTTAACTTCAATATCTAATAAAGTGCCATCTTTGTGAATATTTACTGCTTGACAAGTATATAACTTACCCGATTTTACAGCGTTAATAAACTCGCTAAACAAATAATGCGAGTTTGGATGTATGTAGTCTAAAGGGTTTAATTGTATAAATTCGTCACAAGTATAACCATGCATTGTGTAGTAAGCTGGATTTGACGCTAGTAATTTTCCGGTATCAATGTCAAAAATACCAATACCATCGGTGACTGCTTCAAAGATACCTCGATACTGTTCTTCTTGCTGTGCTATTTTATTTAATGATTCAGCAAGCTGTTGAGATTTTTGTTGTTCTGCACTGAACAAACGCGCGTTTTCAATCGCGATAGCTGCTTGTGAGGTGAGAACTTGGAGAATTTGCAGTCTTTCTTGGGTAAAGGCGCCTGTATAATGGTTATTTTCTAAGTAAACTAGACCAATAAATTTGCTTTGGAAGAAAATTGGTGTGCATAAAATAGATTTGGGTTGTTTGTTGAGAATATAAGGGTCTTTTAGGAAAATATTTTCTTGACTAGCATCGGCTAGTACTAATGGTTTTTTAGTTGTAGCAACATAATCAATCACAGTCACTGGAATATTGCTGCTAGTATTAACAGGTGTGCATTGTAGTTGAACTACTGATGCATCTTGATTTGTGTCAGCAACTTCGATAAATAATTCGTTATCACGTTCAAGAATAATACAACCAATTTGAGCAGAAGCGTTTTCGATAATGATATGTAGTAATTTGAAAAGCAATTTATCAAGAACTATTTCGCTTGATATTGCACTCGTTGCTTTGATCACCGTTGCTAAGTCTAAGACTTCTTTACTTGTTGTAGTACTCGATGTTCTATATATATTATTAAATGGTGCTGCTTTTGTAAGCTTATCCGTAGTTTTCCAATCATTTAAACACTCGTCCAAATCATTTAATAACTCAGATGCACTTTGATAACGCGCGTCTGGGTTCTTTGCCATCAACTTGTTAACAATAGATGCAATAGCTTCAGGAATTTCCTCATATAATTTTTGACTTAATTCTCGAATTGGCGTTGGTTCTTTAGCGGTGTGTCCGTATACAATCTCTAATGGGTCATTGCTTGCAAAGGGTAACTGACCTGTTAAAAGCTCATAGAATGTTATACCTAGGGAGTAAAAATCAGTACGATAATCAACTTTACGGTTTATCCGTCCAGTTTGTTCTGGGGATATATACGGGAGTGTCCCTTCGAGTTGAGTCGAGTCATCAAGTTCAGCATCCTGAAACCTTGAAGCAATACTAAAATCAGTAATTTTGACTTGTAGCGTTTGTGGATTAATAATGATGTTGCTTGGTTTGATATCTTTATGGATGATGTGTTGACCATGTAAAGATGCCAAAGACTCCGCTAACTGTAAAGCGATGAGAAGAAAGATTTCCAGCGATAAGCTGTGTGTAGATAAAAAATCCTTAAGACTAATACCACCAAAATCCTCCATTACCAGGATAAGCTGATTTTGATGCGTTTCTAAACCGTAAACTTTGACAACTCCCTCTAAATTCAAGTTTTCGCAAATCTTAAACTCGCGTTTTAAGCGATTAACCTGCTCTGAAGTTGAATATTCCGTGTTCATAACCTTTAAAATCGCAGGCAGGTTATTTTTTTGTGATTTTGCTCGATATACTGTTGTATTCTCAGCTTCATAAATTACTTCCGTAATTTCATAACCTGGGACTCTCGAAGTTAAAGGCATATTCTCACCTTGTGCTGCATGTTATCGCTTCCTTTATAGGATTCCCACACAAGCGTGAAAATTTTGTAAACTTATTATAAAATTTTCTTATATATTATCGTAGTAAAGAGAATCACTTACAAGCGCTCTTTTGCATTACTTGAGGCGCCAGCTATTGCGACAGTTGTAAAGTTAAGTTCAGATAAAAGGTGAAGGGAAGAAAAAGACTTTCCCTGCAACCTTTTATCCTACTGTTTTGGTTTTTCAGCCTTTTGCTGTGTTGCAGCAGGTTTTTGTGATGCTGGTTGTTGTGCGGAACCTTCGTGAGGTAATGTCGGATGTTCGGTAGAGTATTTTGCTACTATTTGCGACATTTCAGGGTTGTATAACCGCAGATAGTTCCAGTAGTTTCCAAAGACTTGACGAACGTAGTTTTTGGTTTCGTCGAAGGGAATGCTTTCGACAAAGTTGTCATCGTCTTTTGGTAAGGTTGTTAGCCACTTGGAAACGTTGCCTGGACCAGCGTTGTAAGATGCAATTGCCAGTAACGAGTTATCTTTATACTGGTCGTGGGTATGTCCTAAATACCAAGTTCCCAGCATTATGTTATTGTCGGGGTCTTCAAGTTTGATGTTCTTGATATCCTGTTTGATTTGCGGTGCAATAAATTTGGCTGTTGCTGGCATTACCTGCATCAACCCAGTGGCGCCTGCTGTTGATTTAACTTGTTTTTCAAATCTTGACTCTTGACGGATAACAGATGTCACGAGCAAGGGGTTAACTTTGTGCTGCGCTGACCATTTTTCGATGAGGTCAATGTAAGGGAAAGGATAGCGCGCTTGCCAGTAGATAAGCTGCTTTTTCAGAGCTTGATACTGTGCTAAATCTTCAGGTACATCACGGTCTTCGAGCGTCGAAACCGTGTTGATACCTTTGAGATTCTCACCTCTTGCAAGTTGCATTAAACCTTCGGTAAATTGTTCGTTGATGGTAGGCTGCATTTTATTTTGGAATTCAGTGTTCCATTGCAACCAAGCATCACGGTCTTGTCCTAACAGGTATAATTCTTTGAATGTTTCTGAACCTGCTGTAGGTACAGGACGCGCGAGTTCTACAACTTGTGGGTTTAATTGTCTAACATTGTTGAAGTTTCCAACGTTTAACTCCAGAAGTCCTGCTGAACGCCAAGCGTAATACGAGAATGGAAAATTACTAACCGTATATTCGTATGCTTGTTTGGCTTCGTTTTGTTTTCCTAACAGAGATGCCCATTTTCCGACCCAGAAACTTGCACGTGGCGCCAAAATGCTATCGGGGTTGTTGGTAGCAATTGTTTCAGCCCACTGCCAAGCGGCTTTGAAATCTTTAGCTTTGGCTCTATCGAGAGCGACCTTCCAACGGTATTCGGCCGCTTCTTCAGTATTGCCAAATTTATCAATTAGCAGCTTGTTTGCAGCTTCTACACCTTTGCCATCGCCTATTGATTTGAGAATTTCTGCTTTTTTAGCTAGAGCAGCGCCAGCTTTGTCAGGGAATTTACTGGCAACAGCGTCAAGGTATGGTATCGCATCTTTCTTGTTAGATGCCATTTCTGCCATTCGGAGCAACGCAGTTCCTGTTTCGCGCGCTTCTGGAAATTCTTTCATTAATGCCTGGTAAGTTGCAACAGCTTGTTCGCGCTGTCCACCAATTTGTAAACCACGTCCAGTCCGATACAGATTTCGGGCAGTACGAGGCGCCTTACCATAAGCTCTTGAAGCTTTACCGAACTCTTTATTTTCCCAAAATGCAGTTCCCAAAACTTCATACTCTTCCGGTTTAAGGGTTGGGTCGTTGTCGAGTTTGTTCAAAACTTCAACAATACCGGGTTGGTCGAACGAGTATTTTGCTAAGTCCACCAACAATTGGGGTTGGTTTGGGTTTTCACTCAACCGCTTCTTAGCTATTTCCCAAGTTAGGGGATGTGATGGAAATTGAGCAAGTGCTTTATCTTGGTATTCTTTAGTGCTAATCAAATAGAGCGCTTTCACTGTGGCTGGGTGCGTCGGATAGTCTTTGATTACTTTTTGCCGTAAATCTGACGCTTTGCCATCTTCACCTAATATTTCGTGTGCTTGCGCTTGTCTGAGAATGACATAAGGCGCCAATTGCGAATAGTCATTTTCAAGACCCTCAAGGTGTTTTAACGCCGTTTTAGCATCTTTTTTATCAATCGAATCGCTTGCTAAAAGGTAGCGTGCGCGGTTGCGGTCAATAGAATCTGAACCTTTGGCAATAGCCTCAAGTTTCGCCGTCCGTTGTTGTGGGGATTGTACGACCAGAGGCAGTACAGTTGATTTGGCTTTGGCTTCTTCTGTTAGGAGTTCAGGCTTATCCTTACCAAATTTGAATAAATTACCAAAGTTTTTGCCAATCTCAGGGGCTGAAACCAAAGCTCCAGCTAGAAAGGCACACAACCCAGCACCCGCAATCAGAGAAATTTGCTTTTTTTGTAGCTTCTTCAGCATTTCAACCCGCTGAAAGTGACGTTTATTGAATGCAACATTAGCACTAGTTGAGGCAGGGAGAACGTATATTAGAAATTTAAATTGGAATTCAACTCAAATTTAATATTTGCATTATTTTGCATTGGTGCCTCCTAGCTACATCCGAGTGACTCCTAAACAGTTTACAATCTCCCGCGCGTTTTGGGGATCAATTGACAAATTCTCTTTATTATTTTGTAACAAGATTAAATCTTATACATCTAGTTAATACAATATTTTATTGTATAAAATAGAGCTACATCATATTATTACTAGCATGTATGGGAACTCTTATAGGTACATTTTTCACTTTCTTAATAATCCTTTCGCTTTCGGGACTCAAGCTTGATAGAGAATACCAGCGGGGTGTAATTTTTCGTTTAGGTAGAACTAACGGGGTTAGAGGACCTGGTATGTATTGGATATTACCGATAATCGATCAAAAAGCACAGGTTGATATTCGTACTAAGACAGTAAATATTGAGCCACAAGAAACAGTAACCGCAGATAGTGTTACGATTCGCGTCAATGCTGTTCTGTTCTACCGAATTCTTGACCCATCGAAAGCAATTAACAAAGTAGAAAATTATCAAGTTGCTGTATACCAAGCTGCACTAACAACTTTACGCAACGTAGTTGGTCAAAATATTTTGGACGATGTGTTACAAAACCGCGACAAAATAAACGTCAAAGTTCAAGAAATCGTCGATGAAATTACTGAACCTTGGGGTGTAGTCATCGAGCGGGTGGAAATGAAAGACGTAGAAATACCTTCTTCGATGCAGCGTGCGATGGCGAAAGAAGCTGAAGCTATCCGTGAGAAACGCGCGCGGATAATAAAAGCTGATGCCGAACAAGAAGCTTCAATTAAATTAGCAGAAGCTGCGAGATTAATTGCTGAGAATCCTGCTGCCTTAGAGTTACGACGTTTACAAATGTTAACAGAAGTTGGCGCAGAGAATAATACAACTACAGTAATTATGTTGCCTTCTGATTTTTTGAATATGGCAAGGAAATTATCGGAGGCGCCAGTGCGGGTTGAACAACAGTAATTTGTAGAGACGTTACATGTAACGTCTCTACAATGATGACGACAATTGTATAATCATCAATATAAGTTAGATTGCCATAAATAAAGTTAACAAGATTATTAATTTCGTGAGCAACCCTGCGACCATTTGCCCTAATGCCGACATTTTTTCCGTTTGGACTAGATGCGTTTGCGCTTGTTTCAATTCTTGAAGCGTATTTTCTAATGCCTCAGTTATTTGAAAAACGCGCGTTTCCAAGTCCATAAAAGCAGAACGTAACTGTTTTGCCATCCAGTTAAAAGCAACAGCAAGAACGTTGATTTCATGAATTTTACTTCCCTGAACGATTTGATCTAGCTCTCCATTGGAAATTGCTTCTGTTGCTTTAACTAAACGTAAAATTGACCTAGTAATCCAGCTTGCCGTATATACTCTCAGTAGTACATTAATACCTAACGCTGCCGGTTTGGCATTAAGATTCATTTGACTAATTTGCAGTGGTAATGCCAAGTAGTTATCTAGATGTCCATCAACTGGTTAGCCAGATTATTAACTGCTTTTTATCCTCGAATAAATGAGAAATACCCCACCAATCCGACAACTGCAAAAACTTGCAAGACAAAGGGAATAACCAGAAGCAGACGTAGGGGTATTTTTTTTAGAAATTTTGGCTGTAATAAAGATTTTTTCACCGCAATTACCCCTATACCCCGATTTAATTGACTTGACCATGATGTTAGCGATTATAAAGACTTAGATACAAATACTTTTCACGCTATTAGTTTTCCCAATAATAGGGGTATTACTATCATGGCTTTTAAAATTTTTATATTTGGATTTTAGTTTTTAATAAATTTTGCATAATTACGAACACTTTACGTCAAATGGAGAATAGAGTTGAACTAGTAGTTTTGCGGTTATCACTTTGATGTAGCGGTGATTATGGTGTTATTAGCTACTAGATATCAGTAATCACTACTAGTTATGATGCAGGAAAATCAGAGTACTCTACTAAAACAGGCAAGACAGGGTGATGCCAAAGCTATAGCATCTTTATTAAACCAGCAACTACAGCCTAAAGGGATTACAGCAAAGGTTGCTAATCAGGAAAATTGTTTACAGATAATGCTTGAAGCAGTACAATTACCTAACGAGAAAGCTTTAGTTGATTTTATTCGTAAAGGAATAACTAAGCTCGGCGCCGTAGGAATTGAAACCGTCAAAGTATATGGGCGCCAAACAGGTGAAGAGTTTCCGAGTTGGCATCAAAACATTGATATTAAAAATCAAAAAGTTGAACAAAAAGACGATTTCAGCTTCCAAGATAGTGAGATTGGTCAAAAAGATATACCACCTGTTGCTTCAAAAATTAATCAAGTTTATTTTTATAACAAACCAAGCTGCCCTAAAAATTATTTAGTTCCCTCAATTTTAGTATCATTCTTTGCCGTTCTTCCAATTGGATTAGCCGCAATCATTTTTGCCGCACAAGTCGATAATAAATATCAAAAAGGTGATTATGATGGTGCAAAATCCGCATCAACTACAGCAAAAATACTATGTATAGTTTCTACTGCTATCGCGGCGCCTGTTTATTTATTATTACTTTTAATATTTGGATTTGCTGCTTTTACACCTTATTTAACAAATTCATCTGGAAAAGCAAGAGAATCTGAAGCTAGAATCACCGTTGGCGCGGTTAATAGAGCGCAACAAGGTTTTATACTTGATAATAATAAATTTGCTACTGAGATATCAGACTTGGATTTAGGAGTTAGTTCCGAAACTGATAATTATATTTATAAAGTAGAAGCCTCAGAAGATAAAGTCATCACAACGGCTGTTGCAAAGAGAAACAATATTAAAAGCTATACAGGCGCCGTATTTACAATCAAACCTGCAACTGCATACGGAAGTGAAGATATTTTAACAGTTACAAAAGTTTGTCAAACTAACAGACCATCGCAAACGGCGCCTGAACCACCTCAATTAGTTGGTTCAGAGATTTTGTGTGCTAGTGGTTCTTCTGATATTAATGGTTTGCGCTCAGTAAATTAATCCTCAAAACTATTTGAGAAAGTTTGCTTAAAACTTAATGTATAATTTTAGTATCCAACTGGATATGATGATACAATTAATGCCAAGTGTTCGCAGTAAAGGAATTGCAGTTTTATTACTAGATGCAGAAAACCTTCAGTTATCGCCCGAAATGGAAGGATTTTTGCAGCAGCAATCTTCATTGAAAATCACTTGTAAAATAGCTTTTGCTAACTGGCGCACGCTAGGAAATATAGACCAGTCATTATATGAACGAGGATATGATTTAATTCAAGTTCCAGGCGCCAAGGATGCAGCAGATGGGAAAATGATTACCTTTGGGTGTCAACTACGCGAATTATACCCTAAAGCTAAAACTGTTTTTGTTTGCTCTTCAGATGCGGTAATGATAAGTTTGTGTAATTGCTTGTTGCAACAAGAGTTGGAAGTATATCGAGTCATCAAACAAGATAATCAAATTAAAGTTACAAAATACCCAAATGGTAATGCATTGGCGTTTGGGCAGCAAGCAAAGAGTAATAATAAAGCAAATAATGAAACTTCTACTACTCAGAGCGATGACCGGAACCGCACGATAATTGAGAAGCAATTGTTAGATATTATTCGCTCTCTTGGCGCCGATAAAACTACAATTGATTTAGCGAAGCTAGGGCTGGAGTATAATCTTCGTCATAAAGAAGGCATTACTAAAGCTTTAAAAAAGCTGAAGTTAGGTGGTAATTTTATTAAGTTTTTAACTAACTCCAAAGTTTTGAAATTAGAAAAGATTAATAAGGTATATAAGGTTTCTATTATCAAATAATTTTGTTCAATGTTGGATATGGGACGGGCAGAGATGCCCGTTCCACAAGATGTAATACTCATTCACAATGATGTAATACTCATTCACAATACGATTAGGGTTTAGCGTTGGGCTAGTTTGGGGGTTTTTCCTAATAGTCCAATCATGAGTTTTAATGAGAGTACTTTAACTATAGGTATGTATTTCATGGCGAGTAAACCCAGGCGCCTGACTATAACTACAGGTAAAAAGTTATTGGAGAATACTCTGTCTAATATATCTGTGAAACCTAGTATAGTTAAGTTTTCTATCTGGCGCCAGCGTTCGTATTTTTTCAATACTTTAATATTGCCTATATCTTCGCCTTTTGAATGTGCTTCTTGGATGACTTGCGCTAGTGCTGCAACATCACGAATACCTAAATTTAAACCTTGTCCTCCCACTGGGTGACAGTTGTGGGCGGCATCACCAACTAATGCCAGACGGTTTTTGACGTATTTATCGCTTTGCATTAACTGCACTTGGAAAACAAAGCGCTCTCCTAGCAACTCTAATTTACCCATGTGGTCGCCGTAACGCGCTTGTAACTGAGCTAAAAATTCCTCGTCGTTCATAGCACATAATGCTTTCGCTTCAGCGTGCGGCGCCGTCCAAACAATTCGGCAACGGTTTCCTGGTAATGGTAAGATAGCAAATGGTCCGCTTCGCTGAAATTTTTCGTATGCAGTTTGATTGTGCGATTTTTCTGGCTTGACAAATGCCACAATACATGACTGCCAATATTTCCAACCACGAGTTGTAATGGAAGCTGCTTCACGAACGCGCGAACGCGAACCATCTGCTGCTACTAATAATTTGCTACGAATCGTTTTGATTTCATCTGCCAGAGAGATAGTTGTGACAGCAGCATCAGCTAGGTATTTCGTCTCTATTACGGAGGCTGGACAAAGTACTGTGACGTTGGAACAATCTTTTACAAATTCTTGTAATGGATATAGCAGTGCTTGGTGTTCTGCTACATATCCCAAATCTTCTTTATTTATATCGCTAGTGCTAAATTCCACAACACCAGAATAATCTGCATCTGATAAACTTACCCGTCGATATGCCTCTATATTGGGCAAAATCTTCTTCCAAACCCCTATTCCCTCGTAAATCAAAGCAGACAACATATGTACTGCATACGCTTGTCCCTTCATTATTGCTGCTGACTCTACGCGCGCTTCTATTAACAAAACGCTTAACCCCGAATCTTTAAGAGCGCTTGCTAGGGTTAAACCGACAATTCCACCACCAACGATTACTAGGTCGTAGTCATAACCGTTATGGTTCGTCGTAATTTGAGGTGTGTCAATTTGAGAAGTTTGTACTGGCGCCATTGTTAAGACAAATTACAACTTTTATTTTTATTGTGACGCAATCTAACTTTATCAGGCAAGGGGGAGTGTAGAGTGCTGAGTGCTGGGGGAGAAATCAATAAGAAATGTTTATGTAATAAAAATAATATTTATAATATTCTTATGATTGAGTGTAAATACGTAAATCAACTGTAATTATCAGTAATAGTAATAGAGTATATTTGCCATGTCGGGGTGCTGTAACGTGACAATTGCCGGGTAAATCTACTAGCCGCAATTAACAGGTTTCAGGAGAAAATAAATGACTTGGCGCCCAATTTTGCACAAATTGTTCCCTGTTTGGATTGGAGTGTTATTTGCTGCATTTGGATTTTTGCAGCCAGAAAAGGCAAGTGCTACTAATAATATAGTTAACAATGATTTAGGCACATCATCGAAGGTCTTTTTTGATAATGGGGCACCTAGTTTAACTGCTGGAAGAGAAGCTACGTTATGGGTGCAGGCAGAAGATTTTCAAGTTAGCCAAAACAGCTTGTTAAACAATGTTCAATTTTGGACAGTTGAGGCGCCTGGGTCTGTATGGGATGGAACAATAAATTATTCTCTGTTCAAAGATGTTAATGGTCAACCGGACACACAGGCTTTTGCTTCAGGTCTTGGCACTAATATTCTAAAAGAAGCGACAAACCGTTCACTGTTTGATTATTACGATGAGCATTATTACTCGTTTGATTTAGAAAAGCCAGTAAATATAGAAGCGAATACTACCTATTGGTTGGGTTTACATCTTGCTAACAACTTTGACCTCGATGATATTTACTGGGAAACAACAGATACAGGTTTTAGAACTAATGGCATGAGTGCTTACCTGGGAGAATTAAATGACTGGTCTAGAAGTAGCGCACCTGTAGAACGCTCGTTCAGGTTAGTTACATATACTAATACAGATGCCCGCAAGGTAAACGAACCGTCAGTCCTTTTTGCCTCGCTGATAATTGTAGGCGCCATGTTAAGAAGAAAGTAGGGTGTGTGACGCTACCAACAATTTTGAAACGGAGCTAGTATCTAGTAGCGTCACGCACCGACGTGATAATTGTAGGCGCCATGTTCAGAAAAAAGTAGGGTGTGTGACGCTACCAACAATTTTGAAACGGAGCTAGTATCTAGTAGCGTCACGCACCGACGTGATAATTGTAGGCGCCATGTTCAGAAAAAAGTAGGGTGTGTGACGCTACCAACAATTTTGAAACGGAGCTAGTATCTAGTAGCGTCACGCACCGACGTGATAATTGTAGGCGCCATGTTCAGAAAAAAGTAGGGTGCGTGACGCTACAAGTCTTGTTACTACGTTCAGGTTTTTTCGTTGCGTCACACACCCTACGATTCAAAAAAGTTAACCGCTGTTTGCTACGACCGAATTTCATCGTTAGCTAACAGCGGTTTACTATATTTGAAAGGAATTTATATGAGTTAAAAATTAGCAGGAGAATAACTTTACTAGTGTGGACTGAAACGTTGCAATTTGTTTCCAGTATTACGGTGCATCCTTATCTATAGCTAGGCAGGCATTTGTGGCTGTGCGTTCAGTAACCTCCAAAACAATGAAATGAAACTCAAGGCGTTAACACATTAACGATGGATGCGACTGGATAACAGTGACTGCGGGGATATTAAAGCAAGGTGGCACTGGCTTTAACATCAAGTTGAATGAATTAAACTTAACTTCTCTGTGCCATGTTTTTAAGTTAGCACTAGTTTTTTTGAATAATCCAATTTATTTACCAATTGTTATTGGTGTTTACTTTCTGCAAGGTATGTCCAACTTGCTTTATATATATGAGAGTATTTACTTATGATTTTCATAAATTTTTATTAACCTTGCTTTAATCTAAACAGATTTTTGAAAGCTTGACATACCCTTTCTGTAAGGGGTTTGGGCTTTTTGTAGTACTGTCTAGACCTGTAACTTGATGGTTTTGCTGGAGGTTTGGTATTTTTTCCGTGCAGGCGCCGTTCGAGTTCCATAGCTTTGGTTAAGTCGGCAGTCGCGCGCAGTTCTAAGCCAAGCTGCGAACAGACTAACCCTCTGTATTTATATGCTTCGATATAATAAGGATTAAGGCGAATGGCTTGAGAAAAATCAGAAATCGCATCTTCGTACTTATTAAGTTGCACTTTCTCAACACCTGATTGATAAAATCTCTCAGCACTTGATGCTTTTGAGTGTGTGTTTACCGAAGTGCTGTTGGGTTGAGGCGCCGTCTCGGAGTGCGATGGTTGATTATTAGGAATGTTTGACTTGAGTGTTTTGTACGCCGCATTGATTATCTTGGTTTTTTCTTCGGCTTCAAGCTTTTTTACGGGGTCTGTAAAATTATCAGGATGCCATGTTCTTATTAACTTACGGTACGTGCGCTTTATTTCTTCCTGTGATGCACTCGGTAATAACCCCAGAATTTCATATGCACGATTGATATCAATGCGGTCGCTCATGAAAAATCTCCTGGTATGCGGGAAACTCAGTGCTTCAGCGCTCTCGTGGGAAGCGACACAGGCAGTTTTAACTGCCTTGACAATTAAACCTGTTGAACGCTTAATTAACTTAACTTTATTTATGGAACACTGTCCTAGTCTTTTCCAATCACTGTCACTAACTGAAATTTGTTTTTCTGTGTCTCCGCTTACCCATCCGTAAAATATTTTTTTACCTTGAGTAGCTTTAACATAATCACCTTTCCTAAATCCATGTCGTGTTACAGTTCCCCCATATTTACGACGATTACCACCTTTACAAAATGTCATTAAATGTAACTGCCGTTTTGATATGGGTGGTCTGCGAACTACTACAAATCTTGAAGGTGTAATCGTTACATTACCTATCCATGAGTACCCGTGACTAGTAGCGCGTTTATTAAACGCGACTTTACGGTTAATTCTCCTACCGCGTCTATTACGTCTCATCATTGCCCGTTGCTGCATTCTGTCTTTAACAGTTTTAAACGGTAAAACTAAATGCAACATTTGTAATGTGTATTTCTTAGTTTGCACTGCAATACCAGAATACATTTTACCAGGGTCTAATCCGATTACAACTTCTTGAGTTTTAGTGTCGCTTGGTTCGATTAGTAATTGAATATAATAGATACCCAATTTATCGAATTTGCCGATAGCTTTACCTTGTTTAACCCAACGTCTAGCACGGCTAGGTTTGGTTGGCATTAACGGAACATTGTCTTTACTAATTACAGGCACTCGCATATAGATATAATCCTTCGAGTATAGTTTTAGTCCCTTCGCTCAATGTAGTTAGGATGTCTTGCCATTACGCAACACCATTAACAAGATGGTTTGAAGATAATCCGAACTAGGGAAGTATTCGGAAGTTCGTACCAAACTACATAAGATCGAGCTAGTCAGACACGTAAGACTTGTTTCTTACAAGCTCCGGAGCAATACTCCCGGAGTTACTGATATTTGCCTATGGGCAGTAATGTAATTATATACTACATATATGAACAAATTACGTAGGGTGCGTGACGCTACTAGATTGGTTGCTTCGTTTCAGGTTGGTTGGTAGCGTCACGCACCCTACTAGTCATTTCCTTTTCCTCGCCTCGGAAGTTGAGTACGTCTTCCGGCGCCATTACCTACTATATCGCCGACGGGTAGGAGCATAATTGTGTGGTCTGCGCTGCCTGTAGCTAGAATTTTACCGTCGGGACTGAAGGCTACGCTAAATACTCTGTCTTCGTGACCTGTGTATGTTTTTAGTAATACTCCTGTATCGACTTGCCACAGTTTAACTGTTTTATCACGACTGCCGCTTGCTAGTACTCGACCGTTGGGGCTAAATGCGACGGTATAAACACGGTCTTCGTGCCCTGTGAAGGTGGTAATTTCTCTACCGTTTTCTAAGTTCCATAATTTAATTGTTTTATCCCAACTGCCACTTGCCAGGGTTTTTCCGTCTGGACTACAAGCGAGTGCGCTGACATCATCGTTGTGTCGCGCGATAGTTAAGAATTTATGCTGTTCGAGGTGCCAAATTTTAATCGTATTATCATACCCACCGGCGCCGGAAGCTAAAATTTTGCCGTTAGCACTGAAAGCTAAACATAATACATCATCGGAATGAGCTTTGAGTACATCTATTTCTCGACCAGTTTCGACCGACCAAAGTTTGACTCTTTGATCTTTACTACCACTGGCAATAGTTCGACCATCTGGACTAAATGCGACGCAGTATACTCGGTCGTCATGTCCTTTAAACGTGTTTATTGCTTCTCCTGTCTGAACGTTCCATAATCTAACTGTTGCATCGTCGCTACCGCTTGCTATGATTTGACCGTTGGGACTAAATACAACCGAATTTACTCCACCAGATGATGCTTGTTTGTGTCCGCTAATTGTATTGTATTTTTGATTGACCAAATTCCAGATATTTATTGTTTCGTCATAACTACCGCTTGCTAGTAACTTGCCGTCTGGACTAAATGCTACTGACAATACTAAATCAGAGTGTTGTTTAAGTGTTGTAGGAAGTTGATAAGTTGTAATTGATTCGGAAGATGCTGTTTGACTGGATGTAGAAGGTTGATTTGTTGTAGTTGGTTGGGATGAGACACTTTGAGTGGGTGTTGGAGGTTGATTTGTTGTAGTTGGTTGGGATGAGACACTTTGAGTGGGTGTTGGAGGTGGATTTGTTGTAGTTGGTTGAGATGATACAGTTTGACTGGATGTTGATGGGGGTAAGGATTTAGTGGCATTACTGCTATCTGGTTCTAATCTTCCTGATAAGCGCGCGATTTGGCTTTTGATAAGTGAAATATCTTCTTGTGTTTTTTGGTTTGCTTGCTGTGATGATTGCTGTAATTCTTGAATTGATGAACGAATAAAATTGAAATTTTCCACAATATTATCCATTTGCGTTAAACGCTGATTGATTGCATTTGCATTCACTTGCTGGTTAATTTGCAGTTGCTCGATTTGTTTGCCGAGAGTAGAGCTTAATTGCGTTGTAAATATATCAAGCGCAGATAATCTTTGATTAATTGTATCTATATTTTGCTGCTGAGTTTTTTGTAATTCCTCAATTTGCTGCTGCGTTGCACTTAGCTGCTGATTAAATCCACTCACTAAAGCTGTAATATTTAATTGCTGATTTGTTTGGTATTGTTCAGCTTGTTTATTCGAGTTAGTATTTATTTGTCTAGTCATCGCGTCGATTTGCGCTAATCTTTGATTTATTGCTTCAACATTTTGCTGCTGTTTTTTTTGCATTTCCTCAAGTTGCTCCTGTGTTTTTCCAACTTGAGAAGTGACATTATCAATTTGAGTTAAACGCTGAAAAATTGCCTGTGTATTCGCTTGCTGAGTTTGCTGTAACTGCTCAACCTGCTGTTTGTTTACATTTAACTGTTGTGTAAAACTATCTATTTGAGTCAAACGTTGATTAATAATATTGACATTTTGCACCTGGTTCTGTCGTAATTGTTCCAGGTACTGCTGTGTTGCGTTTAGCTGTTGAGCTATATTATCAATTTGAGTCAAACGTTGATTCAGTGCATTTGGGTTTGCTTGTTTGGCTAAAGCATCAAGCTGCGCTAAACGCTGGTTTATTGCATCGATATTTTGCTGTTGCGTAGAGCGTAATTCTTCAAGAAGTCGCTGCGTAGCATTCAACTGTTGGGCTATATTGTCTATTTGAGCCAAGCGCTGATTGATAGCATTCACGGTGTTCTGCTGGGTTTGCTGGGTTTTAGATATTTCAATACGAAACGATTCGAGTTGTGTGATACGCGCGTTAATTGCTTCAATATCTTGTTTCTCTTGTTTACGCAATTGCTCAACTTGCTGTTTAGTCAGGCTTAACTGAGGGTTAGGTTGTACTAGTTCTCCGATGGAGTTTTGCTGGTGCCGTTGTAGTGAGCGCAAACGCTGTTGATTAGCAACGTTTAATCCAATCGCTAAAGTTAAGGGGAAAATAGCGTAAGAGTACTCTTGGCTAATAAACGCTGCGAACGCACCCCATACACAGAGTCCCAACAACAGATATTCAAGAAATTCAACCGTGTTGCGTTTAGTCATGATGCATTTTTCTGCTGTTGCTGGTAAAAAAATATTCCAATGTGGGGAGCGTGAGCGGTAGAGTGTCAGTTACTCTGGAGTAAATACCCCATTTTAGTAATTCAAGGTTTTTTTGCTTCTTCAGCCAAACAAGTCCATGTTATCTACAAGAAGAAATTCGCTTCTGTCAATCCAAACACCTCACAGTGGTTATCATTGGGATGGGGGTGGGCGCCGCTTTTTTGAGGGTTGGTATTATCGCGTTACTATTCCCGAAAAGAGACAGACTTTCGCGTTTATGTATTCCATCGAAGACCCTATCGGTGGGAAAGCTCATAGTGGAGGCGCCGCACAAATTCTAGGTGCTGATGATGAGTATTTATGGCGAACTTTCCCTGATACAAATAAATTTTGGGCAAGTCGAGACGTGTTAGGTTTGGGACACTGGGGAAAAAGTGATTTATCAACGCAGCCGCTTTATTTGCTCACGAACGAATTCGAGCGTCACGTAACAGAAGGTTATCAAGCGACAGCGACTTTAAATCAAGGAATCATTCGCGACCCAGGTACTGGTAGGTATTGTCGTTGGCAATATGAAATTGAACCTATATATGGATGGGGAAGTACAGGGCAACCTCAACAGTCAACTGCTGGTTTTTTATCGTCTCTACAAATATTTGAGCCGGGATGGCAAATTTTAATGGCGCATGGACTTGCAACCGGTTACGTAGACTGGAACGGCAAACGCTACGAATTTGCTAATGCTCCTGCTTATGGTGAAAAAAATTGGGGTGGTGCCTTTCCGAAAAGATGGTTCTGGATAAATTGCAATAGTTTTGATTCTGAACCAGATTTAGCCTTAACTGCTGGTGGTGGTAGACGTGGTGTTTTATGGTGGATGGAATCAGTAGCAATGGTTGGCATTCATCATAAAGGTAAGTTCTACGAATTTGTGCCTTGGAACTCAAAAGTTACATGGAATATTTCCCCGTGGGGACGCTGGGAAATACGCGCGCGGAACAATGAGTATGAAGTAGAGTTAATTGGTACAACCGACTTACCTGGTACTCGCTTACGGGCGCCTACTGATAACGGGTTAGCTTTTTGCTGTAGCGACACAATGCAGGGAATGTTATATTTGCAACTTCGAGAATTAAGTAGCGGTGAAGGAGAAATTATCCTGAAAGCGACTAGTAACTTGTGTGGATTAGAAATAGGCGGTAGTCCTTGGGATAAATCCTGGCAATCTGCTCCTTAGCTGCTATATGCTTGTGCTATATTGGGTATAGTACCTTTTTGGGGCTGTAGCTCAGATGGATAGAGCGAGCGCCTCCTGAATAATCGGGCACCACAAAGGAAACTTTGTGCGTGAATGTGGTTAAACTCGGTGAAGCCTAAAAAGTAAGTAAACTTCATGGTAATACCGAATCAAGCCTAAGTTGAAATATAAGTATAGAGACTATATATCAATTTAGGAAGGTCGAGAGACTAAACAGCCACCACCTAAAGGTTTCAGTACCAATGGTGAAGATATAGTCCAGAGAGTGGGGAAACTCACACAAATCTGAAGCGCTAGGTCGCCAGTTCGAGGCTGGCCAGTCCTGCTTAGTAAATTAACGCTTATTAACTAAATAAACGCTCATAAAGTATCATACAATTCTTTGCATCCGCGCGCGTTGCGGGTACAATTCAGAGTGCATCAGGTTATAAGATTATATTTTTTATATAAACTGGGAAAAATTTGTGATTTTTGTTTGGCTGTAATTTCCTGACAGTCTAACTTTGCTTTGGTAAAGTGATGACTCATACTTAAGGCTTTATTTTGTAATAAGCACGAAGAGTGCTTAAAGAAGGACTGAAGTCCTTACTACGAGTCTCCACCCAACCTACGTTGTAACATTAGTTAAAGAAAATTTTGACATTTTGACAGCAGCAGAAACAACACGACATCATCGAACCTTGAGTAAGCTAGTGTTAAAAGGTTTTCCTCGCTTTGCAGTTTTTGCCCTACCCCTCATGTTGATGTGGGGTTACAGAGAAGTGCAAAGTCAATTTACAAAGCCTCAAGCCATCTTAGTTCTAGGTGGTTCTACTGAAAGATTAGAGCGTGAAAAGTTTACAGCTAAGTTCGCCAAAAAACATTCCAACATACCGATTTGGATTTCTGGTGGTAGTCCAAAGGTTCCAACCAGGCAAGTTTTTTCTAAGCAAGGAGTAGATTTAAAGCGTCTACACTTAGATTACGATGCGGTAGATACTGTAACTAACTTCACAACGCTTGTTGATGAACTGGAAGCGCGCGGAATTAGAAAAGTGTATTTAATTACTTCAGATTACCATATGCGACGTGCTTCCGTCATTGGTGATATTGTACTAGGTAGTAGAGGAATTGATATGCAGCCAGTATCCGTTCCAAGTGGAGAAACGGACGAACCGATAGAAAAATGCGTCCGCGATGGGGTTCGTTCAGTATTATGGTTGACTACAGGTTACACGGGTGCAAAGGGGGAACAACCAAAGCAGTGAAGAACTATAATTATTTTTCTTTGACTAAAACATAAGGTTGTATTATTAGCGTATCGAAGCGTTTAGTGCGGTCTGTGTTCCAGGTGCCAAGTTGTTGAGGAGAAGGTTTAGTAATTAATGCTTCGTCTATCCAGACTTGGACTTCGTTTGTCTTATCGGACGCAATCGCAACTCCAACATCAAGAATATCAAGATGTGATGACACAACAATAATTGCATCTCGCTGTGCATGGGGAACTAGCCAGTCCCACTCTGCCTCGTCAAGGTTTTCGATTAATTCTGTTCTAATATCCGGCATTACTCTTTATGATTCTTAACTTTAATTTTTAATCTTAGCTTATTTTGAGCTATAGTTTTGCATTTTATCTGAAAACCTAGTTTATTCTGTTTCAACATCTGCCTTCATTTCGTCAATTTCAAACAAAGATACGATGACTCCAGCAATGGGGATCGAGATAAATATACCTAATAGACCTGCAACTCTGGCGCCGACTAATAAAGCGAAAAATACTACAACAGGATTTAGATTTAACGCTCCTTGCATAACCCTTGGTGAAATTAAATTATCTTGAATTTGTTGTAAAATAATACAGGCGACTAATACCTTTAATGCTAACCAAACACCTTGAGATAACACTATTAATGTTACCAAGCCAACCGCTAAAGTTGCACCTATGCCTGGAATGATATCTATCACACCAACCATTACAGATAGTATCAAAGGAAAAGAAACTTGAAGCACAGTAAATACGATAAATGTTGATAGAGTCAAAAACAAGGTGAGTATAAGTTGACCACGGAAAAAGCCTAAAAAGTTTTTCTTGACTATAGTTGTTATATGTTTCCTTCGGTGCTTGGGTGTAGCTTTCATCAAAAGTTGCCACAATTTGCCACTATCTAGCAGCATAAAAAAAGCAACAACTGCAATAAAAATAAATGTGACAAAGTTTGTAAGAAACCCTTGAAATATAGTTAAACTTGTCGCTAACCATGATAATGCTTGATTCCGCAGTTGTCCCTCAAAAACAGATAAATCAATTTGGAGATTGCGACTACGAAAAAACTCTTCTAATCGGTTCGATAGTGGGACTAATGAATCTAAAAAACTAGTAACACTAATAATTAACTGTTGTCCTTGCGATAGAATTGTCAAACCAACAGTAACAGTTACCCCCGCGATCAAAGTCATGCTCACCAAGAAAATCAATATTGTCGCAACACTATGTGGTATGTAGCGTGTTAACCATTTGACTGGATAGCTAAGTAAAAAAGCTATAATCGCGGCAAATGCAAAAATAACAATTATCGATTCAAAATAAGCTAGTAGTTGAACTATTGCCCACCCTGCTGCAACTAGAAGCAGGAAGCGGACTAATGCTGAACTATTAAGTCTCGACCATAAATTTTTCGCTTCTAACCCTGTCATAGCTACTATGAATTCTAAGTTGAAGCCAACTTAGCAAAATTCAAGCGCACGTGAGTACTTCCTTTGAGCGTATTTAAATTGGTCTACAGGAGTAAAGTGGGCATTGCTAACCCTGTCAAGGTGGATAGAATATTGAGGAAAAAATTCGTCTGTGTCTCTGTGGTGAGATATGTGTATTTTTTCTGACCACGGAGATGCTCTTAGCGCAGAGAGACCTTGACAGGACTAACATTGCCCACCTAGCCCTGTCAAGGTGTACCACTTGCGTACTAGCTGGAAGCCTTATTTTTACGTTGTACCCCCAACCCTGAAATATAAAATTGAGCGCAAATTTTGTTTTTTGCTTTCAAATTTTAATCAGTGAAAGGCTAAAACCCTTATAAATGCGTAGTACTCATGCTCACCTTGACAGGGCTACATTGCCCACTCTACTATGCGAGTATCTTTTTTTACTACATAGATACAGAGTACACAGAGAGAGGAGTTGTGGCAATACTGCTCGGTTAACGATAATTGTAGGTTGGGTGAAGGCTTTGCGGAACCCAACAAAGTCTTACAAACGTTGGGTTTCGTTCCTCAACCCAACCTACGTATTTTTGTAAAAAGCTAAGTGAAATTGTATTGATATTATCGAAATTATTAGGACTCAAGTAAGTACACAAGCACGGATATGCCACACCGACAATAATATAACAAATTTGTATATACCTCAATTGAGAATACAAGCTCACTCCTCAATCTTGGTAAGTATCTCGCTGAAAGTACCCTTGAGGGTAATACTGTAGGCGCGTAATATATGATACACTTATTTTACAAGTGAATTCTTATACAGTCTTCGCAAACATCCTGACTAAATGTTAATGGAGTTTGTCACAATATATGCTGCTTTATTCAGAAACTTTTGCCTGTTATTTAAAATTTCACTATACAGAATCTGAATCATGTAAGCTTTATAATATTTGTTACCTGCACTTCTACGATTTATTCCAAATTGTGCTTCGAGTATTTTGTTTCAATTGTTCTATTTATCCATAGTTCATATCTAACGAAAAAGTATCATGTTACAACCACAAGTAAAGACTATCAATACTCCCTTTATAGGTATAATCGATCCATCACAATACTTGGGAGTGAAGCTGATTAATTTTTCATTTTCTCAATTATTCTTAGTTAGAGACCAAAACAATGCTAGCGAGAAAGAAAGTCCTTTAAAACAAAAAATAACGAAAGCTAGGGAAAAAATATATGAAAATATAGTAAACAATCTAAGCGGCTTAATCAGCGCTAATGATAAAGAAGAAGGAGTTATAACTACCTATATTTTTGACAAGTATGAAGACTTTTCCTTGAAGACACAGTTTAGACCAGACCGTGAAAGAATGGTTATCCGAATCACACGAATAACTCCACGGCAAACAAGAGTATCTACCATCTGTCGATTCTATACCACTGGCACTCATATATATATTGCTTTGGATTCTTATCTCCTTGGTAAAATAAATATTTTCAGCCTTGTGATTCACACACTGTTGCTGTTGATTTTTGGTTCTATGTTTTTAACAGGGCTTTTAGGATTTTTAGGGGCTTTAGTGCTACTATTGCCAGCTCTGTTTAATCTATCCAACATAAATGCTTTACAAGCCGTTTTTTCAGGTCTATTTTTTCCTTTTATTCCAGGTCTATATCTGTATTTCAGTTGGTTCCCAGTAGTTAAAGCCTTGCTCAATAAAGAAGGTTTTAAAGCGGCTCTGAAGCACAGATTTCATAATAGAAGGTTCACCAACTTATTTGATGAAGATGACGGCTTAACTTACCTAAAGTCTGTAACGCCTTTTATCATTGATCAGATAAAAAACGCGCTTGCAAGCTATGGGATAAAGGATGAAAATATTTTTACTAAACTTGATGAGATAAAGGATATAATTTTAGCACAACCAACAATAAACCTAAACAATTCAGGGATAATGTCTAATGTTCTGATTGGAAACAACAATGTTCAAAGTTCAAAATAATAACTAATAAAGAGAGGTAAAAAAAGTATGCCAAATGATATTACTGTTCATAATAGTGGTGTAATTACTAACTCCGTATTTGGTAATAACAACATTCAACAAAACATAAGTCAAAATGCTGATGAAATTACTAGACTAATTTCTTCTCTACGTGACATGTCTCAAGGATTTCCTGAAGCTCAATGTGAAGCAATCACAGTGCATTTAGATGATTTACAGGAAGATATAACTATACCTGAGAAACAAAAGAAAGAGAGACTTAAAACTCGTCTTGTTGCATTGCTGGCAATTACTGGTACGCTTGGAAGTGTTGTAGCAAACTCTGTTGACTTTGGTAACAAAGTTTTAGACTTATCCAAAAAACTGGGAGTTCCTATCGAGATTGTCCAGCCTCAACCTAAGCAAATCCCTTAAAATCCCACATTCCGCGTCACGCAATAAGGGTGCGTGACGCTATTAGACTTGCGCTTCGTTTCAAGATGGTTGGTAGCGTCACGCACCCTACCTTCCTAAATCGTGTAGCGAATTTATAGCGTCGGCGCATTTTTTGGTTATTTCTTCTAATTCTTCTTTACTGCCGGAGATTGGCGCCTCTATTAATTCACCAATTCGCACTGTGACGGGGACTGGACGGGGAACGGCGCCTTTTTTCTCAATTTCTTGTGTACCCCATAAACAAACGGGTAATAGCGGCGCCTTACCTTTTGCTGCGAGTAGTGCGGCGCCGCGTTTGGGGTCAGTAATTTTACCTGTATCAGTACGTGTACCTTGTAAGAATACGCCTACAGCCCAACCATTTTCTAAGTATTCTAACGCGGCACGAATTGCTTTGGTGTCAGCACTACCACGACTTACAGGATAGGCACCGTATAGTTTAATGGCTTTGTTAAAAACGGGGATATCGAATAACTCTTTCTTTGCCATATATGCTACAGGACGGCGAACGCAATTCGACACAAGCGGTGGGTCATAATTGCTTGCATGGTTACTAACTACTATTAGTGGTCCTTCTTGTGGCACATTTTCGATGCCATGAATTATCCCCCGGAAGTATACGTGAAGCATAGGCGCCACAACCGACCACTTGAAGGCATGATATAGAAGGAGGCTGGCAATTGGTTCGCGGATTCTGGTCACAGTAGCTTACTTTAACTCAAACTGAAGAACAGCATATCACGTTAGTTTTGTTCGATGATTTTTTGGGCTTCGGCTGATTTGAGAAATTCCATAAAGGTTTGAACGGCAGGACTCATTGGATGTTTATATATATAGAACAGCTGGCGCCGAAGTGGATATTGCTGAGAGTCTGGCATTAAACGATTAATAGCCACTATTCTTACAGTCTTCTGATTAACTTGAGCATAACTACCATAGGTAATACCATTAGTTTGGAGTTTTTTGAGGATAGGAGTTGTCTCGTCAGTTTGGTATGTAGTTATATTAGGTGTGGCGCCGAATTCGCTGTTATCAAGAACTAGTTCGTGGAATGCGTGACGAGTACCACTAACAGATGGTCTGTTTATGACTTGGATAGTTCCACTTTTACTCCCAACTGCCGACCAATCTGTAATATTACCTTTAAAGATGTCCGCTATTTGCTTAGTTGTTAATCC
>NZ_JBXXZH010000089.1:0-32479 GCF_059640475.1 Calothrix sp. CBUCES-K 9914 | reverse complement strand
TACTAATAGCCGCTCTTCAAGTTCATTTTTTGTTCCTTTCAAACGCAAATTTTAAGCATAAATACTTATTGACGTAGTAGGTTTTAGCTTAACTTGACGCTAATGGCAGGGATGCCCACTCCACAAGAGAATTTTGGGTATTTTTTTGTAGGTCTTAATAGTGTTTGGTAGGTAGGCGCCGACTAACTCAAGGGACAAAGCGCGCCGATAAAGAAGTATTTAGTAAACTAATTTTTTTTGAAGATAATATAAAGATATTGCTGGTATATTTAAAATATTGATAAAGCGATTCAACTCCTTGTAAATCAAGGCTGTACAAGACATAAACGTCAGATAACAGCTTCGTAATGCTAGTAATTGGTAATTTTTAACCAATACTTGGTTAATAAAAGACGTGAGTACAATATTCAGCAAAATTCGCCTCATGAAGGTGTATTTTTTTATGAGTATTTATCGAAATATATAAAAAAAGATACTCTTTCTTCACTTATGTTATCAGTAATAACTAAGTATAATATAATAGCATTAATTTTATAAGCACGTAGAAGTCAATAGCTAAGATATTATGCTTATTTAATAAACGCTTATTTTGTCAATGATTGATTTAACAATAGTGTAGTGATTCTAATCACAAATATATTGCGGTTATATTGATTGATGGGTGTACACACTTAAGTGAATTCATAAATTCTATTTTTAGTCACCAATATCTCTTATTTTCTTCCCTGGTAATTAATTTGTATAAAAACATGCTTATCAAGTTTCTGCGCGTGTTAAATGAGTATTAAAGATACCTGTATAAAATGAATCTCAATGCAAACAATAACCCCCACGGATTTTGGCTGTAATACTATAGTTATTAACGGTTAGATAAGTTTTGGATAACCTCGATTAGTTTGCATAGGAGTATACAACTGTTATATAATCACCATTGGTTATTCCTACTGAATGATTAAAGATTCATTAGTGCCGTTTTGCCGCTTAGGAGTTAGCCTTATTAGTATGGAGGAAACCAAATTAATGTAGCGTGAGTAACAATTTGCTAAAGGTAAAGGTGATAATATTGGTTAGCTTTTCACTTGTGTAACTGCTTTCCAAGGCAGTTAGCTTAAAAAATAAAAACCGTAGATGCTAAGTAAATTTTTCACTATCTGAACAATTTCTGCGCTTCGCCGTCAAAATGCTAAAAACCAATATTTAGCGTTATTCTGGCAGACAGATTTTGTATAAATGAACGTGAAACTAACTAGAAAAATTACTTAGATGTAAAAAAAATGCCAAACTGGCAACACAACTGCTTAAAATTTGTTATTAATGTATTTACGAGGTACTTGTGATAAATATATACCAAGTGATTACACCATCTACTCCTTTAGGTATACAAGCAAAAAAAATTACCAATTTCATCAGTTGATTGTGATATGTTCTACATGTGGTGTTATCATCTTTGAATAGTGGTTCTAAAGATGACTACATGAAATTTAGGGGCTATCAGGAAAATTCAGGAAAATTCATTCATATACTCGCCTACTTTGTAGATTAGTGAATCTACGTATGACTTGTAGAGTTGTGATAAACTGAAAAACCTGTTTGAATTATCTAACCGTAACTAAATAGTCAATTTTGTGATGATGGGTCTTTGATGGTCTTTTAGATCTCAGTCTCTCTCAAGAAACCTTCTTCTGTTTCTTTTTTAGGATGGGGATGGTGGAATGAGAGAGGTATTATATAAATTTATGCACGCGGCGACGCTGATTAACGACCAATTATTTCTTCGCTTCACACACAATTATTTATTGACATAAGCTATGTAAATCAACAAATCCGCATTTGTGGAATATTAGACTGCGAGTTAGTAATTATTACTGATACTCGAAGTTTTAGCTGTCATAAATATTCTACGTACAGAAAAAATAGCAATCAAGCATCTGTAGCAGATTGCAGTCAAAAATTGGCTTTTTTCCGAAGTTGATCCGCACAGATTAACTTTCGACAGCGTGTGATTAGTTTACGTTTTGTAATTATATGGGGGTATCTGAAATTGCTGAAAAGATGTGAACGAAGCCGGAAGCGCTCCAAGCGACGGGCAATATATTGTCCGATACATGGATGTTATTTAGATAGCGCTAGTCAAAAATACTCGCTTTACGCCGATACTGCTGGACAACTTCAACAGCGCGGGGTACCCAGGAAAGAAGCAATGATGTTGGTGGCATCTCAGACTGCAATTTGTTTAGACAATGAATGGTTGGAAGCATTCTGGTGCGACCAGTGCCAAGGTATCGAGTGGTATTACGTCAAGAAAAAAGACCGCGTGTATGAAATATCGGTGGCGCCTGGTGAACTATGGCAACGCGCGATAGGAGTAATTCATCCAGAAGGCAATACCTCTGTAGGTGAGTTCACACGCAGACACGCGCGGATGACTGGGTATGATGTCAGAGATGAATTTCGTATCAAGGGTACATAGCGATTGCAAACCCTGCTTCCAGAAAGTCAGGTGCTGCAATTAAAGTAATGAAGTAGTTGAGATATCTGCATGATAGAGTCACTTCCAAACGTAGAAGAAATTGATTTTCAAAAATATTTACAAGTAATACAGCGACGTTGGTTGCCTGCTATTGGAATTTTCGGGATTACTGTCACTATGGCATCAATGTATACTTTTTCATTGAAGTCAACTTATGAAGCTCAAGGAAGTGTTTTAATTAAAACAGATAATACTTATTCTTTAACTGGATTAGGGGAAAATTTGGGAAGAATTCAAGCTCTAACGCAAGAAGGTAGTCCATTAGAAACACAAGCAAAAATAGTTACGTCAGTACCAGTAATTCAGGAAACTATTCAATCTTTAAATCTTAAAGACAAGGAAGGTAAACCTCTTGAAATTGAAGCCTTAGTCAGACAACTTAAAGTTAAAGGAGCTGTTGGAACCGATATACTTGAAATATCCTACACAGATAATGACCCGAAACTAGCAGCTCAAGTAGTAAACAAGGTTATCGACTTATACATAAACAGAAACATCAGAGATAATCAAGCAGACGCAGTTTCAGCACGTAAGTTTATTTTAAAGCAACTACCGGAGCGCGAGCAAGCAGTTAAACAAGAAGAGTTGATTCTGCGTGAATTTAAAGAAAAAAATAACGTTGTAGTGCTGCAAGAAGAGGCAACGAATGCAGTTAATACAATTTCACAATTAGATGCAGAAATTACCAAATTCCAAGCTGAATTAGTTGAAGTTGGACGAAAATTAGTAAATTTACGCAGTCAAACCAAAGTTCAATCAGAACAAGCTGCAACTTATGCCGACTTAAGTCAATTAAAAGGAACTCAAGATGTTTTAACTCAACTTCAACAAGCCCAAAGCCAGTTGCGAATTGAGAAAACTCGCTTTGCGTCAGAACATCCAATGGTGATTAATCTTGAAGAAAAAGTTGCTGCTCTTAAAGATTTATTAAATGAGAGGACAACACAAATAGCTGGTAATAGCAAGCCTGTTCCAGAGGGTAATATTCAAATTGGGGAGTTACGGCAGGAATTGATAGGAGACTTAATAAAGACAGAAAATCAGTATACTGGACTCTCTGGCAAAATTTATCAATTGCAGCAAGCAAAATTGAACTATCAAAGACGCGCGCAAATTTTACCCAAGCTTGAACAAACTCAGCGTGAACTTGAACGGCGCCTAAAAGCAGCGCAAACAACTTATGAAACGTTGCTCACTAAGCTACAAGAAGCAGATGTTGCACAAAATCAAAAAGTTGGAAATGCCCGAATTATCTCCGGTGCGCTTGTGCCTAAAAAGCCGAATGGTTCGAGAAAGCTAATATTTATAGTAGGTGGGGCGGCAGCAGGAGGAATATTAGGTATAATCACTGCGTTTGGGTTAGACTTGGTTGACAGGTCGTTAAAGACAGTCAAAGAAGCAAGAGAATTATTCAAGTATACTTTGTTAGGAGTAATTCCAAACATCAGTAAATGGGGTCGAAACCGTTCATCACTTGATGTTGCTGAATCATCTATTCCTAAAGTTGCTACTCATATTGGGCATTACCCACTAGCTGATGCTTATCAAATGCTGCGAGCAAATTTGAAGTTTTTAAGTTCAGACCATGAACTGCGAGCATTTACTATCACAAGTTCTGTATCTAAAGAGGGTAAATCTGAGGTTGCTGCCAACTTGGCTTTAGCAATGACGCAAGTGGGACGACGGGTATTAATAGTTGATGCAGATATGCGTCATCCAATTCAACATCATATATGGTACATCAACAATAACATTGGTCTTTCTAATTTGCTCGTTGAACAAATGGAAAGTGAGAGCGTTATACAAGAAGTGATGCCTAATCTGTTTATTTTACCATCTGGAGTTTTACCACCTAATCCTTTGGCATTACTTGACTCAATGCGGATGAGTGCATTAGTTGACGAATTTGTAAGTAAATATGATTTTGTAATCTTTGATACTCCATCTCTTGCAGGAACCGCTGATGCCGCTGTTATAGGTAATTTAACTGATGGCACTTTATTGGTAGTACGTCCCGGGGTCATTGATTACGCTAGTGCTATTGCTGCAAAAGGGTTTTTAACTCAGACAAGTCAGAAAGTTTTAGGGATAGTTATCAACGGTGTAAATGTATGGCGAGAACCTGATAGTTACTTTTATTACAATGCAAATACCCTTGAGTCAGTAAACGTATCACGAGATGTAGTACAATCTACAGTTCTAAAGTAGAAGTGCTTGTTGTTAAAAGATAGTAATTTTTGATTAAATTTCAATCAGAGCTAGTGATGCTTCATGGTTAAACTAAACGCATTAGTCAGTAAACTGAGTCCAGACTTAAAAAAGATAATTAGCAATACGGGCTGGTTATTTGCCGATAAAATCTTACAAATGGGTTTGGCTTTAGTAGTAGGTGTATGGGTAGCGCGTTATTTAGGACCTCAAAAGTTTGGTCTGTTTAACTATGCAGCTTCCTTTGTTGGAATGTTCAGTTTTTTAGTTAGTATGGGTTTGAACTCTATCGTTGTACGCGATATTGCTCGTAACCCACTACAAAAAAACGAAACTTTAGGAACCACTTTCGGGTTAAGTCTATTCGGTGGTATTTTAAGTTTAGTATTATCAATTGGATTTATTTACCTTTTAGAACCAGGAGAACGTTTAACTCATATCTTAGTTGTAATTTTTGCTATTGGCTCGCTACTTGAAGCCTTCAATACAATTGACCTTTGGTTTCAGTCTCAACTTCAATCAAAGCAGACTGTCTTAGCCAAAAAAACAGCTTATATCGTTATGTGTGTTGTTCGAGTATGGCTGATTCAGGTACAGGCGCCAATCACAGCTTTTGCATTAGCACGACTCACAGAGATAATTCTAAGTAATTTAGCAATTATAACTGTTTACAAGCTGAAAGGAAATCTGATTACCTTATGGCGGTTCAAACTTAAACGAGCTAAAGAGCTTTTAAGAGAAGGTTTTCCTTTAATAATTTCGGGGGCTGCTATATACATGTATGCAAAGATTGACCAGATTATGCTGGGAAGTTTTCTTGCAGATAAATCACAATTAGGTTTTTATTCAGCAGCAGTACGAGTCGCAGAAATATTTGATTTTTTACCAATGATTATAGCCTCATCTTTATTACCAAAATTAACACAATTGAAAGACCAAGGCAGTAATTATAAAAAGCAGATACAGGTATATTTTGACATTATGATACTTCTATGGTTAATTGTTGCAATACCTGTATCTATATTTGCTCCACAGATAGTTTCGTTTCTATACGGTGAATCGTATGCTCCTACAGCAAAACTTTTAGCCATATACATATGGGGTCAATTTTCCGCAAATTTATGTGTTGCAAGAAGTACATATCTCACTATCGAAAACAAACTTCATTATACACTTTACATATCTCTAATAGGCGCAATTATTAATATTACACTCAACTTCTTTTTAATACCTCGTTACCAGGCTTTAGGTGCTACAATAGCAACTATAATAACTTATTTTACAGTTGCTATTCCTGTAAATTATTTTTTCCAAGAGTTAAAGCCCATTTCTAATTTTGTTTTTCACTCATTAAATATACATATGTCTATACAAAGACTATTGAAAATGATTAAATAGTTTTAAGTTAGTAACAAATAAAAAAGAATTGTAATAAATATGAAAATTTTAGTAGCGTTGCCAAAAAAACATAATTACTTCAATTCAATCGATGAAGTTTTAGACGGGCAAGTTGCTTGTTCTGGTACTTATGGTTCAATTATTAGACTAGCAAATCTTTTAAATCAAGCAGGATTTAATGTTTGTTTAAGCGCATGTGATAACATTAGTTCAACTAAGTTTTCTTGTATAAAACATCAAAACATTAATGCTCAAAACTTTGATTGCTTGATTGTTCACCAGTCTCACTGGGATGGTAGCTCATTAACATTTGGAAATCAAGCCTTAAATAAAACAATTCTTTGGTTACACACATTTATTCCTTTCGCGTTAGTTTATACTTTTTTACAAGAGGGTGGAAAACAAGTAGTTTGTGTTTCTGAATATCATGCTAATTTTTATCGTTCTCTACCACAATGGCAAGAAGGAATAAGTATTATATCTAATACATATTGTTCAGTCTTTAAAACAGTTAGTAACGATTCACACCATAATAAGACTAACAAACCAAGGTTATTATTTATTGGTGCCATAAATCGCGATAAAGGTTTTTATGAACTCACAAAAATATGGTCTTATTTAGCGAGTCAGGAAACTAACTTAGAATTAGCTTTAGCGGGAAGTGCAAATGTACACACTCTTAGTAAAAACCAAAAAGTTGGTTCAATGGGTATAGGTGATATAGAACTAGAAAATAACTGTATAAAACCCTGGCTTAAGTCTTTACCAAAAGATTACCAGCCTATTTTTCTTGGAGCTTTATCGCCACTACAATTACATACTGAACTTATGAAATGTTGGGCAGTAATTGTAAATCCGGGTTGCAGTTCTCCAGAAACTTTTTGTGTTTCTGCTGTTGAAGCGCAAGCTTGCAAACGCACAGTTTTTTCAATTTCATTTGGAGCTTTAAAAGAAACAGTTTACCATCAGCATTTTAATTCTTTAGATGAAAAAAGACAGATAAAAACAACTGCTGAATTAATTATTCATGGTTTAGAAAACAAAGAATTGGTGGAAAAAAATGCTTGTTTAGCAGCTGAGTTTGTCCATAATAAATATGCTTCTAAATTGATTTGTAACACCTGGATAAATTTAATCAAAGGAAAAAAAGTTCAAGCTTTACCAAATAAATGGTTGGAAATTAGGGATGTAGCAAACGATTTAATGCGATTAACTAGAACAGGAATGCTTGTTCATAAGTTGAGATATTCTACAAATCGCCAAATCATGAAAAGTTATTTATCTACCAAAGGTTAATCAATTTATGCAAATCTACTAACACAGGCATATGTTAAAATTACAGGCTCAAATTAATTGAAAATTAATTCATAAGTGTATATCAACAATCATTTATTGAGAATAAACAATGAATACTCCAGTCGCATTTATAATCTTCAAACGTCCCCATACTACACAAAAAGTATTTGAAGCTATTCGTCAAGCAAAACCACCCAAGCTTTTTGTGATAGCAGATGGTCCACGCCAAAATTATCCTGATGAGGCAAAGCAATGCGAAGCAGTTCGTGCAATTATTGAGCGCGTTGACTGGGAGTGTGAAGTGTATAAAAATTATTCTGATATCAATTTAGGTTGCGGAAAACGCTTACCCAGTGGTTTAGATTGGGTTTTTAACCATGTAGAGAAAGCAATAATATTAGAAGATGATTGTTTGCCAGACCAAACATTTTTTCCATTTTGTGAAGAACTACTTGAAAAATACAGATATGATGAAAGAATTGCATCAATTTCTGGTCAAAATGTTCAGTTAAATCAAAAGAGAACAGATTATAGCTACTACTTTTCTCATTACAACCATGTTTGGGGTTGGGCAACTTGGAAACGAGCATGGCAAAGCTTTGATTTTAACATGTCGCTGTGGACAGAAATTAAACAAAAAAATTTCCTTCAGGATGTATTAGAAAATAATGAAGCAGCCAAGGCTTGGAATAAGGTGTTGCAAGATACACACGACGGACGTTTAAATACAGTTTGGGATTTTCAGTGGCAATTTGCCTGCTGGATTCAAAACCGTTTGAGTATTCTCTCTAACACTAATTTGATTTCTAATATCGGATTTGGTAGTGGTTCGACAAATGTATCAAACAGTAGAAGTAAACACTCTAATCTTTCTACAGAAGCAATTAAGTTTCCTTTAAAACATCCACCTTTTATTATTCGTGATGTACAAGCTGATAATTTTACTCAGGAAACTTTGTTTTCACATCTAAACCCTAATATATTCCAAAGACTTATATTTAGAATGCAAGCGGAGTTAGATTCTTTCCAAGTGCCAAATAATTATTTAAAAAATCAAAGCAGTGAGCTTCATTAATTTATTACTGAAATGTACCAGTTAAGTAGTATTAGAAAAAAGCTAGTTTTTCAAATAGAAATAATAATTACTTTTTTATTATTTTCCTACTACCTTAATCCAAATATTCCTCTTTCAGCAGTTCAAGCTTGGGCTCTATTTGGATTTGTTACAGTTCCAATTTTAATTCTTGGTTGCTGGAAACGATTCTTTTGGGTAGCATCTCTGGATATACCTTTGCTTTTGCTAATGTTATTAGTTCCAATTTCTGTCCTTTGGTCTACCACTCCAAACGACACTCTAAATTATAGTAGAGCGTTTTTATGTTCTACTACATTTGGTATTTACCTTGCCGCTCGTCATACACCCAAGGAGCTTATAAAAATACTGCTATATGTGTTTGCTATTACTATCTTTATTAACTTAGTAGCAGCTTTATTTGTGCCATCTTATGGAAGATTTGATGGAGGATGGGTAGGAATAAATCGTTACAAAAATTACTTAGCTGCTACGATGGTTATTGTTACCACTCTTTTTTTAGATGTTGGTATTTTTGTCAAAAAGAATCGTTGGTTAGCTCTAGTTGGGGCTGGACTAGGATTTTTTCTCTTAGTTATGTCAAGAGGAAAAGGAAGCTTAGGAATGTTTATAGGTTCGCTTGTTCTTTATCCACTTTATAAAGTCGTTAAACAAGAGTATAGACTTAGAACTATTCTTTCAATTGTTGCTATTATCCTTGGTATAGTCGTCATCATGACTACTTTGACTAACCTGGAATTTATAGTGGTTGACTTTTTGGGTAAGGATATGGGGTTTAACGGGCGTGGCCGACTGTGGACTTACTTAATTGAACGTGGTTTAGAGAAACCCTGGTTAGGTTATGGTTATGGTGGCTTCTGGAGTAATCCAGCGGAAGGTTTAGGTGTGGCTCTTAGGTTTCCCTGGATTAACGGCGCAGGACAAGGTGGTGGTAACTCTCATAGTAGTTATATGGAGATTTTTTTACAATTAGGTTTCTTGGGATTGTCATTAATGATTATTAGTTTAGTGACATATTTGTATCGAGTCGTTGTGTTACTTGGTTTAACGCGACAGCTAGAATTTTTTTGGATGCTCCAGTTGTTAGTTATTTTAATGTCTTTAAGTTACTCCGATACTATTGGGTTTCTCAGCTATCGTAATTTTTACTGGATTTTATATGTATCAAGTGCTTATTCATCAGCTATTCATTTGAAACGAATTGTTAAAACTCAAAATAGATTTATCAATATGCAATTTGAAAATGGTTTGTAATCAAGATAGTAGTTTTATTGTGTAAGTTTTTAGCACTTTACAAAATTATTTAGGTAATGAAAATACTGCACATTAGCACATATGACTTGGCAGGAGGCGCCGCTCGTGCTGCGTATCGCTTGCATCAAGGTCTACAAAGTATTGACGCTGATTCGCGCGTGCTGGTACAAGCTAAGTTTAGCGATGATAAAAATGTAGTTGAGCCAAAAACTAGCTTGCAAAAAACACTCGCAAAGTTAGGACACCCTCTAGATGCTATACCACCCAGATTTTATCGTCATGGTGTCCGCAATGAGTTTTCTACGCAGTGGGCGCCAGACCTAATTTTACCTAGAGTCGCTCAACTAAACCCAGATGTAATTAATTTACATTGGATTAACGAAAGTCACCTGAAAATTGAGACGATTGCTAAGTTTAACCGACCAGTAGTTTGGACTCTCCACGATATGTGGGCTTTTACTGGAGGATGTCATTATGACCAGGACTGCGGTCAGTATGTTAGCTCTTGTGGTAACTGTCCTCAGCTAAAAAGCAACAAAGATTCTGATTTATCGCGTTGGACGTGGCAAAGAAAATTTGTAGCTTGGAATACCCAATTGACGATTGTTACTCCCAGTGCATGGTTAGCAAAGTGTGCTGCTTCGAGTTCGCTGTTTAAAAATCGGCAAATCGAGATAATTCCTTATGGTCTTGATACTTATAAATACAAACCAATTAACCGCCAAGTTATAAGAGAGGTTCTTAACCTGCCTCAAGGCAAACTTTTAGTTTTGTTTGTAGCTGTTAATGCAACTAGCGCGCGTCGTAAGGGCTTTCATTTCCTCCAACCAGCTTTGCAATATTTATGCAAATCAGAATGGCAAGATAAAGTTGAACTAGTTGTCATTGGTTCGTCGCAACCAAATAACCAGGATAATTTAGGCTTTAAGACTCACTACTTGGGTAAACTAAGCGATGATATCTCGCTTGCACAAATCTATGCAGCAGTTGATGTGTTTGTAGCGCCATCGATTCAAGATAATTTGCCAAATACCGTATTAGAGGCTATGGCTTGTGGTACTCCCAGTGTTGCTTTCAATATTGGCGGAATGCCTGATATGATTGAACATCAAAAAAATGGTTATCTTGTTAAACCTTTTGAAATTAATGATTTAGCTCAAGGGATTGCTTGGGTTTTAGAAAACAAAGAGCGTCACCAAAAATTAGGCTTATTTGCACGTGAAAAAGTTGAACGGGAATTCAATTTAAAATTACAAGCCCAAAGATATATCTCTTTATTTAATAAACTTTTACCTGCATCTCAACAATAATCATGAAAGTATTAATATCAGCTTACGCATGTCTGCCAAATCGCGCTAGAGATGAAGGATTTGGCTGGTATTGTTCAACAGAACTTGCCAAGTTAGGTTACGAAATTTGGGTATTAACTCCTACATTTAATCAAACCAAAATTGAAGCAACTTTAGCAGATAACCCAGTTCCCAATTTGCATTTTGTCTATATTGAACATCCAGTTTGGTTCAATTATGTGATGTATCATATTTTTGGTAGAGATAGTAGTAATTATCACTACTTAGTTTGGCAGCGCGAAGCTTATAAAGTTGCACGAAAGCTTGATCAAGAGCATGACTTTGATTTGATTCATCATGCTACCATTGCTAGTTTGACTTGTGGAACATGGTTATGGCGCCTGAATAAACCGTTGATATTTGGTCCAGCTGGTGGTGGACAAGTTGCATCACCTGCTTTCAAAAAATATATTCAGAAAGGTTGGTATCTAGAAGGTATACGAACTTTTATTACTCAAAAATTGCTGCCACTTGCGCTTCCGCTACGCAAAACTATGAACAAAACCAGTCTGTTATTAGCAGCTAACAGCGATACAGTTGCTCTCGGTCGAAAGCTAGGTGTACAAGATATAGAACTTTTTTTAGATACCCATTTGCCTGAACATTACTTCAGTCAAGAGTTTCCAGTTAGAGAACAGAAGCAAGAATTATGCTTGCTTTGGGTTGGTCGTCTCTATCCTCGGAAAGCTTTGCTATTAGCTTTGGAAGCTCTTGCAGCATTGAATCCATCGATAAAAGCTAAATTAACTATTTTGGGTAGTGGTCCTCAAGATTGCTATGTACCTGGTTGGATAAAAGAACTAGGTTTAGAGGGTCGAGTTGAGCATTTAAGTCAAGCTTCTTGGGAAGAAGTAAAGAAAATGTATATTAATAGCGATGTCCTCTTGTTTACTAGTTTACGTGATACTTTTGGTTCACAGTTACTCGAAGCAATGGCTCAAGCTTTGCCAATCATTTGTTTAAATCATCATGGAGCGAAAGACTTTGTACCAAATAACGCAGCAATTAAAGTGTCTGTTAACAGTCCAAATGAAACTATTGCTGCGTTAGCCAAAGCAATTGAATACATGTATAACAACCCAGCGGAGCGTTTAGCAATGGGAAAAATTGGTTATGAGTTTGCAAAGTTGCAAACATGGGATAGGGTCGGAATCAAAATAGCTGGTTACTATGAAAATATTTTGGAAAAAAGATTACTATCTTCTAACGTTTTCAAGCCTTTTGTAGAAACGCTTTGAATTAGCATAATAAGGTAATTTGAATACTTACTCAAAAAAATTGTAAATTACAACTTAGTCAGAGCGATTTAAAAATCATGACATCAACAATAAATACTAATACAGGTATAATTCGACAAGTTATAACTAAAATATTAAATCTTTTCTGGAAGTTACTACGGAGAACATCGCGAGAACAAGTTATTTTACCTGTTTTTTTGAAATTTCTAAAGTTAAGAATTATTACTAATATAGAACTCCGCGAAAAAGATAATAAATATAACCCTATTCACTATGGTAATAATGAATATATTAAGACAGGCAGCAGTTATATTATTGGAAATATTCCATTCATGATTGAAGACAGGATGGATCAAGAGTTTAATTTGGTTAATCCTTGGATATCTGAGGTAAATAATGCTACCTTGGTTGGTTATCAAGCTGTAGGTTTTGATGAAGATAGTAATATTATTTCACCATCAACATTACCGCCGAAAGAACAATTAAATCATCGGTTTGAAGGAGGATTACCTCTAACTAGTTTATTTCTCAATAAACTGCCTAAAATTAAAACTTATGAATTAGATACAGCATGTTCAATAGTTAATTACTGGAGCAAAAATTATTATCACTGGCTCGTGGACTGTCTAGCACGTCTAGAAGGATTAGAATATTACGAACAAAAAACTGGTTCTAAACCTTTATTAATTATCAATAGTAAACCAACCTTGTGGCAACTTGAATCTCTAAAAATCTTAGGATATGAACCAACTGATTATATCGAATGGGATGGTTCGTGCGCTAAAGTTAAGAAACTTGTAGTTCCTAGTTTCCGGCGCCAAGGAGAATGGGTAGCACCTAGTGGCTTATACTGGCTTCGAGAACGTATATTAAGCAGTTTACCTGAAAATACCAATAAAACCTTTTATTCACAAAATATATATGTATCGCGCGCGCAAGCTTCAGGTCGTCGGGTCACGAATGAAGATGAAGTTTTAGACTTTTTAAGACCATTAGGTTTTGAGAGCTATAGTTTAGAGAAAATGAGCTTTACAGAGCAAGTCAGATTATTTTCATCAGCAAAAAACATTATTTGTCCTCATGGAGCAGGCTTGACGAATATTATATTTTCGCCGAAGCATTTAAAAGTTGTTGAGTTGATTACTCCTTGGGTTAGTTCTGGCTACTTTGTTCCTGCAGAAATACTTGGTTTTAAACATGCTTGTTTGGAATGCCATCAATCTTATATGCAAAAACTTCGGCGAACAAGAGGAGACATGACGGTTGATGTTGCAAAATTGAAAAAACTTATTGAGCATCAAGGATTATAACTATGAAAATTCTTCAAGTTCACAATGCGTATCAACATGCAGGTGGTGAAGAGGTAGTGGTTGATGCAGAGTATAAAATGCTTAAGCACTATGGTCATGAAGTTGAGCAGTGGATAGTCAAGAACTCTAACCTCGACAATGCCAATTTTATAACAAAAGCAAAAATTGGATTACAGTCAATTTGGTCTTCCGAATCTTATATTCAAGCTTGTGATTATTTAGAACAATTTCATCCTGATGTAGTTCATGTCCACAATACAATTCCTCTAATTTCACCGTCAGTATATGCTGCATGCCATGATTTGAATATTCCTGTAGTTCATACACTACATAACTATAAACTTATTTGCCCTGGAGCTTATCTTTATCGCGATGGCAAGATTTGTGAAGACTGTATTGGAAAAGCGATTCCATATCCTAGCATTATACATAGTTGTTATCGTGGTAGTCGCGCTCAAACAGCACTTGCGGTTGCCGGTTTAACAACAAATAAAGCGCTTAACACTTATCAAGATGTAGATATTTATATTGCGCTGACAAGATTTGCCCGAAAGAAATTTATTGAAGCTGGCCTACCAGCAGAGAAAATAGCAGTCAAACCAAATTTCGTCAGTTCGGATATTCAAGTCGGCGCCCATCTAGGTAAATATGCACTATACGTTGGCAAATTAGTAGAGTATAAAGGCATCGAAACGCTTCTTAATGCTTGGCATCTTTTAGGAGAAGATATTCCTCTCAAAATTGCAGGTCAAGGACGGTTAGAAATATTACTAAAAAGCAGTTTACCCAATAATGTAGAGTATTTGGGAGTATTGCCTAGGAATGAGATATTGGAACTGATGCAGAATGCCAGCGTTCTGATTGTTCCTTCTGAATGGTATGAACCGTTTGGAATGGTAATCACTGAAGCTTTTGCAACTGGTTTACCTGTTATTGCTAGTCGTTTTGGTGGTATTACTGAACTCGTCAAAGAAGGATTATCCGGTTGGCTTTTTAACCCGCAAAATCCAGAAGATTTAGCTTGTACAGTCAAACAAGCTTGGTCAGATACAGTTGAACTCCGGCGCCGAGGTGTGATGGCTCGCAAACAGTACGAAAATTACTTTTCACTTGAGAAAAACCATCAAATGATAAGCAGTATTTACGAAACTGCTATTGCTTGGAATAACAGTAGTAATTATGCACCTGTTTTTTAAATTAAAATATCTATATTACACATGAAAATCTCAATTGTTACACCTGTCTATAACGCAGAAAAAACCATCGAGCGAACTATTCAAAGCGTTCTGAATCAAAAGATTGATTCAGAACTAGAATACATTATTATTGATGGTGCATCTACCGATAAAACGTTAGATATTATCAACCGCTACTCAACACATATTCGCGTTATATCAGAAAAAGATAAAGGTGTATATGACGCAATGAATAAAGGAATTTCTTTAGCCACAGGTGATGCTATAGGAATTATTAATTCTGACGATTGGTATAATAACGGTGCCTTAAAAGCTGTTGAACAAGCTTTCACAAATAACCCCGATGTTTCGGTAGTTCATTCTCCTGTTAATAATTATCTAGCGGGAAAATGCTTAAGTACATTTCAACCAGGTGATTTAGAAAAACTAGTGTTTAAAATCACTGTTGCACACCCAAGCTGTTTTGTTAAACGAGAACTATATAATCAAATTAGTAGTTTTGATTTAAGCTATTCAATTGCTGCTGATTATGATTTTATTTTTAGAGCTTATATTTCCGGTGCCAAGTTTCTTAAAGTAGATTTTCCGCTTGCTTCTTTCTCACTGGACGGAATGAGTAGTAAATTGAGTAACAAAATCAAGCTCATACACGAAAGTAAGCGAGTAGGTTGTCAATTTGCTAGACAAAAATCGCTCCAGCTAGCACTAGAACATCAAAAGTTTTATCAAAACTGGTACATAAGAGAATTTGCTACTTTACCTTTGAAATATTTTGACCCATTTATTGCAATTAAAATCAAGGGATATTTAAGAGGTAAAATTGGAAATCTTTTATCAGATAAATATGGTGCTTGGTAATCATTTATATTTTTTATCAATATCAGTAATCACTGAGAGGTATCTGTATGAGAGAAGCGGTTAAACATCCAGCTTTTAGTGAAGTACATCTGTTAGGAACAAAATTTAGTAGGCTAAATGTTAAACAACTGATTGAATTCATTGTTAGTCAAGCTAAACATAACCAAAAGACGATTGTCAGTAACGTAAATGTACGGGCAATGAATTTTGCTTATGAATTACCTTGGTATAGAAACTTCATCAATAAGTCTGATGTTGTTTTCTGCGATGGTTTTGGTGTATTACTAGGCGCCAAAATGTGTGGACATTGCCTTAACTCATCACATCGTATGACTTGCCCTGACTATATAGAAAATCTAGCTTCCTCATGTGAGCAAGCGAACGTTTCGCTATTCTTGCTTGCAGGTAAACCTGGTGTAGCTGACAAAGCTGTCAAAAAACTTAAAGCTATTGCACCCAATCTCAGAATTGATTCACATCATGGTTATTTTGACAAGTCTGGCGAAGAAAACGAATTGGTAATCGAATATATCAATAAGTTTAAGCCTGATGTACTGTATATAGGCTTTGGTATGCCTGTACAGGAATATTGGATTCTAAACAATCTAGAACGAGTTGATGCAAAAGTATTTCTACCATTAGGCGCCTGCCTTGATTTTTATACAGGCGCCTTATACCGAGGACCACGTTGGATGACTGACCAAGGACTTGAGTGGTTAACACGATTCTTCACTGAACCCCAGCGTTTGTGGGAGCGTTACGTAGTTGGCAATCCCCTGTTTTTCTACCGCGTCATACGCTCACAAACAGCAAAACTTTTTAGACGCTCCAAACCACCGATCTATTAAGTTGTCAATAGTAACGGTAATGTGTGTTCTGACAAATGCTTGAGAGTATGGGCTGCGGACGTAGTAGTGGTAAGTCGTATCGGATTCAACTGAACATGCAAAATAACAAATAGTGTGAAAATTATGGTATCCAAGTCGTTATCGGTTATTGGTATTAAGCCAGATTTAAGGTCAGCTAAAGGCGCCCAAATTCAGCGAGGATTTGCTGTCAGATTACTTCGAGTATTTACATTAGTGCTTTTAGATACTGTATCGTTAGCTTCCGCATGGAAGTTAGCTATATATTTTGGTACTCCAATTCAATCACCGTGGACACAAGAAGTATCTTTTCTCCTACTGAACGTCACTGTTGCACTTACCATATTTGTCACGTCAAGTTTATACAAGGCAGGTGTAAATCGTCGTAATTACACGCGCGTTATTAAAGCCATTTCGCTATCTTCCATGCTGCTGCTTCTAATTGGCTTTCTTTACGCTCCCGAAGTATATGTCTCGCGCTCGATTTTCCTACTCTCTTGGCTATTATCTGTAATCTTTATCTGCGCTTCTCGTTTTCTCTTTGATAGCAGCACAAAACTTCTCCGGAACAAAGGTGCCGTGCGTCATGCTATCTTCCTAATTACAGATTTAGAGGAACAGCAAGAGCAAGTTAGTTTGATTGAAGAAGAAAATTGCTACACAATTCAAGGTGTTGCTGATTCCAGTTGTCTTGACTTAGCTAATCGCGAACAAACGTTTTTGTATTTACGCGAACTCGGTGTAGTGGAAACTTTTGTATCTTGGAGTTCTATCAAAGACCGCTTGTACGTTTGCTGGCACTTTTACACTGCTGGCATCACAATTCGTATACTCCCAAGCAAGCGCGAAATTTATCATCCCAAATCTCAAATCTGGATGCTTGGCGACCTTCCTTGTCTAACTATTCCAGCGCCTATCCTCACAGGTAGTGATTTTTGGGTAAAAAGAATCTTTGACCTTGTTTGTTCAAGCATCCTATTACTTTCTTTCTCACCTCTTTACCTAACTATTGCTCTACTCATTAAACTAGACTCACAAGGGCCAATCTTCTTTAAACAAGACCGAGTTGGACTACACAGTAAAAAGTTTAAAATCTGGAAGTTCCGAACAATGGTGACGAATGCAGAAAAGTTACAAGCTGCACTCGAAGCGAAAAACGAAATCAAAGATGGTGTACTGTTTAAACTAAAAGATGACCCGCGCGTTACTAAGGTCGGTAAGTTTCTACGTCGCTACAGTCTTGATGAGTTACCACAATTATTTAATGTTGTACTTGGCGAAATGAGTCTTGTTGGTCCACGTCCACTCCCCCTACGCGACGTAGAACGTTTCAAGAAAATGCACTTTATCCGCCAAGATGTGCTTCCTGGTATTACTGGTTTATGGCAAGTATCCGGACGTTCGGATATAGAAAATTTTGAAGAGGGAGTGAAATTGGATATCAGTTATATTGAAAATTGGTCGGTATGGCTTGATTTAAAAATTTTGTTCAAGACTGTTGGTGTTGTCTTGAATAAGACTGGCGCCTATTAATTTTCAAAAATTCTATCAACTATCTTGTGGAATGGGCATCCTTGCCCGTCCTAATATACACGTTGTGGGCAGGCGGGACGCCTACCCTACAATATAATTTTGGATATTTCTGTGTTTGGAAGTCTGTGTTAAAAAGTTAACAATCTACATTGTAATTATAGCTATTATTTATAATTGACCTGCTGTATCCGGTGCCACTATTTCACCAGTACCAAGTTCAAGTATCATGTCTTGGTCTGTAATTAATTCGCTTAGTTCTTTGACTTGTAAATTCATATCTTCGCAAGCGTGACGTAAGTCTCTGGCAAATTCGTTAAGATTATCGCCATAACCGCATTGCCTTGCTGCGGTTTCTATTCCCTGTTTTGCATTTGCACGCGCGCAATCCACTAATTCAGTGCCTTTCAACCTTTCTAAAGATGCCATAGCTATTTCCTTTTTGTATTTTGTTTGTATTTTGCCACTTAGATTAAAGTAACAATTACTATTTATAAAGTCTTCCTTCTTATGGTTGAAATATTGACAACATTAGTGTTAGATAAATTAACCTTTGTGTAGAGTTGATCCCCCCTAGCTCCCCATAATAAGGCTACCGTGTACACATAAATCTCCTTTACCCTGAAGGGTGAGAGGATTATAAATTCGGGATTTTTTTGAGATGTGTGTACACCGTAGATAATAAGGGGGGATCCAACTACCCATTAATGACTTCGCCACCATTTGGGTGTAGTATTTGACCTGAAATATACGAAGAGTCGTCCGAGGCTAAAAATACATAGCTTGGCGCCACTTTTTCGGGTTGTCCTGGTCGCTGCATTGGTACTTGCTTACCAAAACTGGCTACTTTATCTTCGGGGAATGTTGCGGGAATTAATGGTGTCCATATTGGGCCGGGTGCTACACCGTTGACGCGAATGCCTTTTTCTACTAGGCTTTGTGATAGCGAACGGGTGAAAGCTACAATCGCACCTTTGGTAGATGAATAATCTAGTAATTGCTGATTGCCTTTGTAGGCAGTAACTGAAGTTGTGTTGATGATTGTACTACCTTCATGTAAGTGCTTGAGCGCGGCTTTGGTCAAGAAGAACATTGAGAATATATTGGTGCGGAAAGTTCTTTCTAACTGTTCTTCGGTTATATCTTCGATACTTTCTTGCGGGTGCTGTTCGGCTGCGTTGTTAACTAATATATCTAGCTTGCCTAACTCGTCTACTACTTGTTGAACGGCAGAAAGGCAAAATGACTCGGAGCCAATATCACCCGCTATTGTAACCGCACGTCCACCGTATTTCTCTACAAGATGCTTTGTTTCTTTCGCATCTTCGTGTTCGTTTAAGTAAAGAATTGCTACGTTGGCGCCTTCTTTGGCAAAGGCTATTGCTACCGCACGTCCGATACCACTATCGGCGCCTGTAATTAACGCGACTTTATTATCCAACTTACCACTACCGCGATATTTAGAATCATCGGCTTGAGGTTTTGGGGTCATCTGCGCTTCAGACCCTGGTAGCTCTTGAGACTGCGGTGGCTGTAATTGTTCTTGCGGCATAATGATAAATGAAAATATCTATTTATTTGAAACCAATACTAAACCTTGGATTGATTACTCTCCCCAAGGTTAAAAAAAGTGTGTGTTCCATTTTCCATTGCCAGTTATCGCTGGTACTATCGAATAACTAAGGTAATAATGCTTTTCACCCACTCACACGAAAAGCTGTACCCTTACAACCCAACAACGGTTATTCACGAACGCAAACCCTTTGTAATTGAGGTTTGTTCGTAAATGTATATTTAAAATATAAACTGTGTTTTACGGTAATTAATCGCTCTTTTGATATAAACAAATAAAAAAATATCATAGCTAATATCAACCTTGAGGCATAACCTCACCCTAACCCCTCTCCCAAGAACTGAGGAGAATATCAAAAGTGCTTCTTTAGAGTAATTGCGAACGTCAAATAATTACTCCAAATTTAAGATATATATTTTAGAAATAATAAACATCTACGCCCAAAGTAGGCATATACCTACGTGTCAAGCGTATGATGGAAGTAAATGAGGCATAACTACAATGCAAACCTTTGATAGTTCGCATGTGATAGACCAGGTTGATGCGTTCTGTAACCTGCAACTAACTTTACGTGACCGTTGGAAAACCATCGAGTTATTTGACAACAGCGATGCTGATATTGTCGTCATTCCCTCGCTAAGTATTGACCAACGCGAACTCATAAAAATCGAAGGTTGTGAACATTATGAAGAACGATTATTATTCTCGTTAATTAGGTTAAGAAATCCTCGGACAAGATTAATTTATGTAACTTCAATGCCATTGCATCCGAGCGTTATTGATTATTACCTACAGTTATTACCGGGAATTCCTTTTTCCCACGCGCGTAACCGTCTTTTACTCCTATCTACTTATGACTCATCGCAAAAGCCCTTAAGCCAGAAAATTTTAGAACGTCCCCGTTTGCTTGAGCGGATTCGTCAAGCTTTGCGATTAAATAAATCATTCATAACGTGCTATAATGCCACCGAGTTAGAGGCTGAATTATCTATTAAATTGAGTGTGCCTTTATATGCTCCTGCCCCAAACCTTCAAATATGGGGAACCAAAAGTGGCAGCAGGCAAGTTTTTGCAGAAGCGAATGTTCCTCATCCTGACGGTAGCCCTTTAGTTAAAACTGTAGATGAATTAGCCGTTTGTGCTGCCGAGCTATGGGAACGTCAACCCACCCTCAAACGTATGGTCGTCAAACTCAACGAAGGTATTTCTGGAGAAGGTAATGCGCTTCTAGACTTGCGACCAATATCTTCTAATATTGTGCCACCTAACGGTACACACTCAGAACGGGTTGCTGCCATTAAAGAAAATTTTCCACTGTTGCGTTTCCAAGCAAGTCAGGAAAGTTGGGAGAATTTTTCTGTTCGTATTGGAGAACTTGGCGCCATTGTTGAAGCTTTTGTAGAAGGAGAAATCAAACGTTCTCCTAGTGTTCAAGGACGCATTACTCCCAGTGGGGATGTGGAAATTTTATCTACCCACGACCAAATATTGGGTGGACCCGATGGGCAAATTTACTTAGGTTGTAAATTTCCTGCTGATGAGGCATATCGGTTACGTTTACAGCAGTTAGGTTTAAAAGTTGGTAAAAATTTAGCAGAAAAAGGCGCCTTGGAACGTTTCGGTGTTGACTTTATCACCGTTCAGAAAGAAAATGGCGAGTGGGATATTGAAGCGATTGAAATTAACTTGCGAAAAGGCGGCACTACCCACCCCTTCATGACTTTAAAACTACTAACGAACGGTCGTTATAATACTTCAACTGGCTTATTTTACAGTCAACAAGGGCGCCCAAAATATTATATTGCCACAGACAACCTGCAAAAAGACCGTTATAAAGGACTATTACCCAACGACTTGATGGATATTATCGCCCATCACCGATTACATTTTGACTCTGGTACTGAAACAGGAACAGTATTCCATTTAATGGGTTGCCTATCACAATTTGGTAAATTAGGCTTAACAAGTATTGGTGACTCGTTGCAAGAAGCTGAAGATATTTATAATAAAGTCACCAAAGTTTTGGATGCAGAAAGCAGTAGTAAAAATCAAGACTTTTCTGCTATCTCAGAATACACCCTGCCAATTTCTTGGGAAGAAGGTTAAATTTCTTGTGGGTCATCTTGTGGGTCAGGCATCCCTGCCTGACCACTGCACAGGCAAGGATGCCTGTGCTACAATTGCGCCAAACTTGATTTTAAGTGTTTTGCTAGTACTTGTACATGAGGTTCCAAGACACATGTGTAATGATTACCTGGAACATCAACAATTTTTATGTCTTCCGCTTCCATAATAGTGAAAAATTCCACCCATACGAGAGTTGGGTCAGGCGCCATAATATGCTTCTCTTTTGCTCTAAATACTGTGACTTTTCCTGAATATGGCTGTTTCACATAGGAATAAGTGGCTTTTAGCGTTCCCACTAACACATCGACGATGCGTCGGTTTTGTTGGCTTTGATTTGATGGCGGTAATATCTTTGCTTCTACTGCCTTGTCTAATATATAGTTAATTTGTTCGTCAGCATTCAAGTGCTTAATTTCATCTGGTGTTATTAAGTTGTCCTGACCCGACATTCCACCAAAATACCTCGAAAGGGCGCCAACTAAATAAGGAGCGTCAATTTTCTTCTTTTTATCCAAGAGTATTGGGACATATGAATCTATAATCGCTAATAAAGCAACTTCGTGTCCTTGTTTTTGTAGTTGCTGCGCCATTTCATACGCTACAACTCCCCCAAATGACCACCCTCCAATATAATATGGACCATTCGGCTGGAGTTTCTGGATTTCTTGGACATACAAACTAGCCATATCCAAGACGCGCGTTAAAGGTTCTTCTCCATTAAACCCTTGTGCTTGTAAACCATAAAACGGTTGGTTGTTACCTAGATACTGCGCTAATTTCAAGTAGCTCATTACATGACCACCTGCGGGATGTACGCAGAAAAAGGGCGGCTTATTACCTTTTGGTTGTAGCGGAATTAGGAGGGATTTATCAAAAGTATCTGTAGTATTGAGCAGGTATGCAAATCCTTCAATAGTAGGATTTGTGAGGACTGCCGACAAGGGTAATTCTTTATTAAATTGTTGCCCAATTGCAGCGATTAAGAATATTGCTGATAGAGAACTTCCACCAATTTCAAAGAAGTTATCTTTTACACCTACTGGCTGAATGTTTAAAATCTCTGACCAGATTAAAGCCAGTCTTTTTTCGGTATCATTACGCGGTGCGATAAATTGATTGTGTTGGCTAAAGTTAGAAAGTGTTGGCTTTGGCAACGCGCGACGGTCTACTTTTCCACTAGGAGTTAGGGGTAATGCCTCTAATATCACAAAAGCTACGGGTATCATATAATCTGGTAGCTTCTGTTTGAGAAAATCACGCAACGTGCTTGGAGTTGGTTCTTGATTACTAGTAATATAAGCTACTATGTGTATTTCTGATGATTGGTCAGAACGGGTAATGACAGTTGCTTCTCGTACTTGAGGATGAGCGGATAGGGCGTTTTCAATTTCCCCTAGTTCAATACGGAAACCCCGAATTTTTACTTGATTGTCGATTCTACTAATGTATTCAATAGTGCCATTATGTAAATAACGAGCTAAGTCTCCAGTTTTGTAAAAGCAGGAACCGGGTAATAAAGGATTAGCAATAAACCGTTCGGCTGTTAGTTCGGGACGGTTAAGATAACCGCGCGCAACTCCTGCACCACCTATATATAATTCACCAATAACTCCTACAGGAACTGGTTGGAAATACTCGTCTAATATATAGATTTGTGTGTTGGCAATGGGACGACCGATGGGAACTAAAGCGTGAGATAATTTCTCAGTGTCTACTTTACAAACAGTTGACCAAATAGTAGTTTCAGTTGGTCCATATAAATTCCAGACCCCGGCGCCAAGTTTTAGTAACTGCTGCGCTAAGTCACTCGTCAAACCTTCGCCACCGCACAAAATTTTCAATTGCTTAGAACCACTCCATCCGGCTGCAAGTAACATTCGCCAACTAGCTGGGGTGGCTTGCATGATTGTAGCACCTGTAGTATCGAGTAACTCCATAAGGCGCCTGCCATCACTTGCTATTTCTCGGCTAGCTAATACTACTTTGGCGCCAGTTATTAAAGGTAGATATAACTCTAAACCAGCAATGTCAAATGAGACTGTAGTAACTGCCAAAACTACGTCTGATTTATTAATACCGGGTTCATGCTGCATCGACTTTAAGAAATTGACGACACCGCTGTGAAGAACTTCCACTCCTTTCGGCTTACCAGTTGAACCAGAAGTATAGATAACATAAGCCAGATTTGCTGCTGTTGCAGATGATGTAGGATTATCTTTACTGCAAGCAGCAATATTTTCTCGGTGTGTAGCTAAACAAACTACTTTCCTTTCATTATCAGGAAATAAATTTTGATTATCAGTCAGCAATACTGGCGCCTGAGAATCGGATAATATTAATTCTAAACGTTCTTGTGGATAACCTGGGTCTAAAGGTAGGTAAGCGGCGCCTGCTTTGAGGATACCCAAAAGTCCTACTAACATTTCTAAAGAACGCTCGACGCAAATGCCGACCTTAACTTCTGGTTTTACTCCCAGTGTTTGTAAATAGTGTGCGAGTTGATTCGCACGTTGATTTAATTCACGATAAGTAAGTTGTGAGCCAGCAAAATAAACTGCAACCGCGTCTGGTGTTCGCTCTACCTGTGCTTCAATTAATTGGTGGAGAGTTATAGAATCATAATCGCTTTCAGTAGCATTCCACTCAACCAGTATTTTTTCAAGTTCGCTCTCACTCAATAATGACAACTGAGCAACTGACTGTTCTGGATTTGATACAATACTTTGAAGTAAGTTCTGAAAATGTTCGCTTAACTGAGTGATGGTCGCTGCATCTAAGAGATTGGCGTTGTATTTAAAATTACAAAGGAATGAATCAGAAGTTTGTGTGACTTCTAGGCTCAAATCAAATTCTAGACCTTTTTGATCCCCCCAACCCCCCTTAATAAGGGTAGCTCTAGGTGAGTGTTGATGATGGTAAGTAAATAAAGTTTGGCAAATTGGTGAGTGAGTGGAATTAGACTCTGATTGTAGTTGTTTTACTAATGAAGCGAAGGGATAATCTTGATAGTCGCTTATTTCTAAAACTCTATGACTAACTTTCTTTAGAAAGTTTTCAAAGGAAGTGTTTTCTGATATTACATCTCGTGATACAACTATGTTAGCCCTGCTTTGCACTTTTTCCAATTCTGGTCTATCACGCTTCGTTAGTTGCAACCCAACAAGAATATCTTTCTCATTCGTGTAACGGTAAAGTAGAACTTTAAATGCTGCTAAAATAAGGTTCTCAATGCTGACACTTTCACTATTTGCTAGTTGTTGTAGTAAGAAACTTAGTTTATTGTTGATTGCAAAAGTATAAGAGGAGCAATTGTAAGTTTTTATCGTAGAGCGAGGTACACTCGTGGGAAATTCAAGTAAAGGTAATTCTCCAGATAAGTTTTTTCCCCAATATTCTTTAAGTTCTGAGATCGGAAATGATGCTGTCATGTTGAATAATTTATTCCTATCTAATTACGCGAAGAAACCCGGTTTCTTGTTCATCATATATAATACCAATAAAAAAACCGCGTTCCTACCTCCTAATGCGTAAGAGATTTTCAAAAAATTAATTCTCTCGGAGTATGTAATAGGCGCCATTATGTGCATTTTCATTTTTACTGGCGCCGATGCCATCCCAGGTTGTAGAGACGCGATTGTAGAGACGCGATTAATCGCGTCTCTACGTGAATATATTTTTACAATTACTGTACGACCTGGTATGGATATCGGCTATATTATAAAGTTTAATGGGTCGATTAAATTTGGTAACTTAAAAAATCAGGTAAAAAATGTCTAACACTACTAGAGAAGATTCGATGACAATACAGAAACTTATTGCCATCATGATCTTATTTTACTTAATTCAAACTTACGGATGTTATCCAGGGCTTTTCGGTCTTCCACTAACCATTTATCTCAAAGATAACCTAGGACTTTCACCAGCGCAGTTAGCATCCTTTAGCACTCTAATTTTCACACCCTGGTTAATTAGACCAGTTTATGGAATCATTGCAGATGCTGTTTCATTGTTTGGCTATCAATTCAAAAGCTACTTTTTTATCTGTTATGGGCTAGCGCTTACTGCGTTGCTAGGATTAAGTCGATTTCAAGTTAATACATATTCTTTACTAGCAGTCGGTCTCATTTTTGTCAATATATTTATAGCCTTTAGCGACGTGATGACAGATAAAATAATGGTCGTTCAAGGCACAATTATCAACAATACGGCTCTGTTACAGGCAGTTCAATGGACAGCTCTAAGTTTTGGTCAAGCCCTAATGTATTATATCGGCGGCTGGCTTGCTAAAAATTCTAATCTATCAATGGCGTTTCTACTCACTGCAATGGTTCCATTGATTGGTTTATTTGCTACCTTTATATTGCTTGGTGATGAAAAAAAACAACGAAAAAATGTTTCAGTTCAAAGTAATCTGAAAGCTATTTGGTCAGCTGTAAAGTCGCGCAATTTTCTCGCTGTTTTGGGCTTTATTGCTTGCCTTCAGTTTACTCTCATCCCACCACTGGTAAATTACATTGTCTATTACTATAAGGATGTTTTGAAGTTTGACCCTCAATTTATTGGTCTTTTAGGTACATTTGAAGCTTTGGCTAATGGTGTAGGCGCCCTCGTTTTCGGCATTTTTGCCATTAGGATTTCCCGAAGGCTGCTGCTAAATTTAGCAATTGGGTTAACTACTATCTCGACAATTGCTTTACTATTTATACACAATACACAGAGCGCTATCTTGGTTAGTATATTTTTTGGATTTTTTTCTATGATAGCCCTGCTGGGTGTCTTAGAAATTGCAGCAAGGTCTTGTCCTGTTGGTGCAGAAGGTGCAACCTACGCAATGCTAATGTCTGTATATCAACTAGTTAGACAACCTGGGCCCATTTTAGGAGGTTATTTATACAGCAGGGGAGTGAGTGTTTCTATTCTTGTTATTATCAGTGCTGCATTTACTATGCTTTGCTGGTTTCTCATTCCTCTACTTAAATTACAGCGAGAAGCATCACCGTCATCATCGTAGCATAGGCGTCCCACCTGTGCATTTAGCATCGGTCAGGCGGGACGCCTAACCTACGGTGGCTGGTTTCATATTGCGAATGTTACACATGTTTCCAAAAGCAGTGAGTATCTTACGCCCTTGCTTGGTATTTAATCTACTATGAGCAACCTGTAAATTATCGATTATCAGAATATCTCCTTGCTTCCATCGAAATATTACTGCATTTTCCCACTCAGCTCTCCCCAATTCTTTTGCCTCTGCTTCTGTCATATCAACATATTCACCGTCACTATTCACAAAATAAGCATCAAGCGTACTAGTGCTTTTTTGCGAACCATCTACAACCGTTGCTGCTGTTGTCAATTTTTGCTGAAAGTTTTTGTACAGAGAAGCTGGTAGCCAATTATAGTACAGTCTTTTATTTAATGGATACCGTTGACTAATGTTTCGATACCATTCTCTACTTACTAAACAATCAACAATGCTAAGACAAAAGCAAAGTCTACTCGTTCTGGGGTGACTAAATAAGGTGATGTAGGAACATTCAAAATTTACAGAGCCATTTTCTTCCCAGTTAAAATCAAACCCTTGTTCTGTAAGAAGTTTAGTAATTTCTTCTCGTGATAGTCCCTCGAAAACTAATTCTAAAAGATGTTCGGGAACATGCCGTACAAATCGCTGAGGAAGGTTGGAAATTTTGTGCTGCAAACCAGGTGATAAGCTCTGAAATAACTTTTCTGTATTTATAATTGGAGTCTCACCATATAACTCTGACTCGACTTGGCAGAAGAAAGCTAGTATGTTGGGGCGCCAAGGAACCATATTCAATTCATTGTGAGGAGCAATAATTGTATCTGGTGGAGCTTCTGATGATGTGAAAACTTTATCGGTTATGCGTACCCGATGAGCGCTGCCGAAGTGATAAACGGACTCTAGTTGGATATTTAGTCGCTCTAAAACTTCTTGATATTGATTCCCATTTTTAATTTCAAAGCCTCGAAATAAAACGGCGCCATATATATCTATTTGTTCGTTAAACCAGGTGCCATTTTCATTAACCAAATGCATCAAACCGGGGAAGGATTTATCCTTAACTGGTTCTATAACTAGAGGTAGATGTTTTTCGCGACTTACAAAGGTTTTTTCGTCATCTCGCAAAAACCGTAATTTGATGTCAGAGGAAATCGAAACTGGAAGATTTTGCATTATATTCTAACTAACTAACTAAGCAGTGCATAAATATAATAATAATAATAATTTGTAGGTAGGGCATAGCCCCACTTACACTAAACTGGTTCAGTTATTTTAATAGCAGATTGGCTAGTTGAAGTTATACATACCCCTAATAGAATTACAGTAAAACTCACTAATGTAACCCAACTCGGACTTTCGGAAAAAATAATCCAAGCTTCTTGGGTGCTAAGAACGGGAACAAACAAGTCGCACAACGAAACAAATCCTGAAGATAACTTATGAAGGGAAAAAGCATAAAGCCCTAACCCTAATATTTGGCATAACAATGCTAGTGAAATTACGTAAAACCACTCACTTAACGAGCTAGGGAAAATTTTATTCTCAGTAAATATAACAATGGGGAAAAGTAAGACGGTGCCAATTGCAGAACACCAAGTCATAATAACTACTGGACTTAATTTGGTTCGCAGTTGCTCAACGAGAAGTGGGTATAAACCCAAAAAAACGGCTGATAGTATTGCCGCCAAATCTCCTTGGAGTTTCTCGTCACTGCCAGATGACAAGTCCTTGTATGCTAAAAGGCAAGCTCCTGCTATCGCTACGAGCATACCACTAAGGAATCTACCGTCAAACCGCTTACCCCAAATTAGCCATCCCCCTACTACCGTAAATAATGGCGCTAAGTTGTGCATGAGCGTTGAGTTTGCAACGCTGGTATGACCTAAAGACCAAGCCCATAAAAGAAGAGTAGCGACCATCACGACCCCTACTCCTACCAAAAGCAAAATTTCCCTGACTGTGTAACTATGTCGTATTTCGGGTATACTACCAGCCAGTTGCCGACGCGCGGCTGTAAACTGATTCCAAAGTATAAAGGCGAGAGTAGAAATCCAGAAACGGTTAAAAATCGTGGCGTTTGGTCCAAGTTCACCTTCACTCAAGCGAATTAGAATTGGCGAAAAAGATAGAGCGACTAAGCTAAGTACTAAGGAAGCAAATGCTACCGAAGTTGGTGATGCGAATAACTTTTCGAGTGGGGATTTGAGTTTAACCTTGAGCATTTATTTGTAATTAGAACATTAAATGTATTTGTGTTCCCAGCTACTTTTTCGCCTTTTGTGGTTGAAAGTGTCTTATGTAACAATTATGACACTTTTTTGATATCCATATATAAAGGAGGCATAAATCTATCAATGGAAATAATTAATTATGTTTACACTAATTTGCGAAAAAAAAATCATATCAGACCTAAAATCGTGTCAGGATATGTTATCCCGCTTCTGCGAAAGAACATATCCAAACAAAAGGGCAGCCCAAGAAATTTAGCACTTGCTAAATTCCATTATTGTCAGGCTAGTTCCCGTGTGAATGACTTTTTCGAGTTTAAAGCCGCTACTTTCAAATAACTCTTTATATTCTTGTTCTGTGCGCCAATACCCCCCAGGATTTGTCACCATCATTTGAACTGCGGCAAGAGCTGGGATAGTTCCATCTGGATATTCTACAGGCGCCCCACGAGGTGGAACAAGTGTTTGTAGAAGTACCACCTTACCTTGTTCTGGAAGAGCCTGTCTACACCGAGTTATGACTTGACGCGCGTCTTCAACACTGAACACAGAGAGAAAATACTTCATAACAATAGCAGAAGCACCCTTTGGTATCTCCTTTAAGGCATTACCACCAATAACTTGCACATCATCTTTATCAATTCCCTGACTTGCGAGAAAAGCCGGAGCTGTGGCAACCTCGTGTGGTAGATCGAATAATATACCTTTACATCCGAAATTCTTGACAATATGGGCGATGAGTGTACCTTGATTACCTCCAACGTCCATAACAGTATCAAACTGACCAAAGTTGTAAAACTCAAACAGCGAATCAACTGCCTGATTAGTTAAAAAGCTCATGGAATTGTTGAAAAGCTCTCTACTATCAGGGTTTTCCGTCATAAAGAACTCGTAGAAATTCTTGCCATGTGCCCTCTCAAAAGGGACTTCTCCTGTTTTTATGGAATTACTTAATTCTTTCCAAGCATCCCACATAGGCGGTTCTGTAATATGCAACAGAAAATGTCCAAGAGTTGGCTCTCCTTTATTCGTTATTAACTGTTCTGAGAGTTCTGTTGCTGCAAATACACGTCCTTGCTTTTCTAAAAACACACCCAAATGAGCTAAAGCACGGAGAAGAACGTAGAGGGGTTCTACTTTTGTAGAAGTTTCTTTTGCTATCGTTTCCACAGTCATTGGTCCAGACTGTAACAGGTTTGGTATGCCTAAATTTGTAGCCGCATAAAGGCACTGACTTTGCCAGTAACCATAGATCATCTTAGCAAGCCGATTAGATGCTGAATTCGTTCCTAACAATTCAATTTCTCCGTGTCAAGATTTTATACTACTGTACTTTTTATTTACAATTGAGTAAATTTCGTAGAATTTCGTAGAATTTCGTTGTAAGGACTTCAGTCCTTAACCGGAAATTTAAAATTTTGTAACGATTATAGCTCAAAATACTTAACAATAGTTAATGAATGACAGTTCGCGTTACCCTGTGTTTAGTACAATCAACTAAGCCAGTGTCTTATTAAACGGTTGTGTCCCAGGTCAATAATAGTGCGATTCATTGTATAAACCCTGAGTGTTCGCGTCCCTATCCGCAACCTTGGAGTAATAAGTATTGCAATAGTTGTGGCTCTAATCTACAGCTACTCGATCGTTATGTGCCATTACAACCATTAGGTTCTGGCGGTTTTGCTCAAATTTACACGGTTTGGGATACTCTCACACAAACTGAGAAAGTGCTAAAAATCTTAATCGAAGATTCAGCCAAAGCACTCGAACTGTTTGTTCAAGAAGCTGAAATACTATGCCATCTCGAACATCCCGGAGTTCCAACTGTTGACGTTTGCGGGCATTTTCAGGTTGAGTTTTCACACCCGAAACCTCGCAAACTGTCATGCTTGGTGATGGAAAAAATCAACGGGTTGACGCTGGAGGAAATTCAAAAGCATTATCCGCAAGGTTGTCCACAAGTATTAGTACTCAATTGGCTCCTTCAAGCTATTGATATCCTCAACCACCTGCATCAGCGCAAAATTATCCATCGCGATATCAAACCCTCTAATATGATGCTGCGAAGATCGTCTTCGTTTTCGCGCGGTGCAGCGCGCGGAGATCAGCTAGTTTTAATCGACTTTGGTGGAGTCAAGCAGGTTAGTTCCGCGATGCTTCGGTTTCCCAACCGTTCAACGCGGTTATTTTCGTCGGGTTATAGTCCCCCTGAACAGCTAACAGGTACTAACGTTGGACCCCAAGCAGATTTTTACGCTCTCGGTCGAACGATGATAGAATTGCTCACCGCTCGAAACCCGGCAGATTTGGAAGACCCTATGACAGGAGAACTACGTTGGCGCCATTTAGTTGACGTTAAACCCAAATTGGCTGATTTACTCGAAGAAATGGTCAAAACAGACGTGCGTTCTCGTCCCACGTCAGCTACGGCAATTCAAAAAAGAATCGCCAGTATGTCCCATGCGGCGCCAGCATTATCAGTATTTTCGACTGTTGGACAAAACGTTCAGAAAACATTTACTAAAATTACGCATCAAGTTAATAACACCACGTCACCATTATCTAACTTTTGGCAACAGTTAAAAGGTGCAAGCGTGCAAATGACGACTGCATTCGCACAAGCTACCTCTCAAACATTACTTTTTACAGTTAAAACATTCATTAATACTATTCTTGCTTGTCTCAGTACCACTTGGGCAATGCTAAACGCTGGGATTGGCGCCAGTATTGGTACAATCGTCGGTTTACTAGTCGCCAATAATACGATTTGGGGAAAACAACTTGCAGCGTATGTAGCTAACCAACTACCTGGAGTTCTAGATAATACAAATATATCTGTAGCAGGTTCAGAAATAATCTTATTTGCAGTTGCTGGTTTAGGAACAGCCTGGGCATTAACAATTAGTGGAGCATTTGGACAAAAGCGGCGTTTCATTATCGCTTCAATAATGAGTATTAGTGGCTACAGTTTAGCATGGGTAATATTTGCAGCGATGGCTAAACCACTTGCAGGCGATATTGTGCCAAAAGCTACGGGTGAAGGATTAATGGGACTGATATTAATTGCAGTTTCCTTCCTAACTCTTGGTTTAGGGCTACGTAGTCATCATCTTGTTCATGCCCTAATTAGTGCGTTTGGTTCTGCCTTGACCTTCGCCTTACTTATAAATCTTGGTATTTTATCGCCCAACGTCTTCAACTTTCTACTCTCACAAGAAGCCTATACGCTGGTGCCGAAAGTTATCTTCTTCAGTTTTATAGGAGTTTTCACCAGCTTCTACCTAGCTGTAAGTCATTACCTAATAGTTCCTTGGTTAAAAGTTTTAGGGTGGAAGTAAAGAGTGCTGAGTGCTGAGTGCTGAGTGCTGAGTGCTGAGTGCTGAGTGCTGAGTGCTGAGTGCT
>NZ_JBXXZH010000088.1:0-32528 GCF_059640475.1 Calothrix sp. CBUCES-K 9914 | reverse complement strand
GAGTTAACCATATGCAGGAACCCTGCTTGACAAGGCGCCATCTTTCTTAACTTGACGCCAATGGCATCCTGCCCGTTCCACAAGATAAGGTTAATTTTAGAACATTGTCCAAATTGAGAAGTGGCGCCTGTAGAAAAGTTCTAGTGGTAGAAATAATATTTACCACTCCAGACACGGAGGTAACAGAGAGAAGAGTTACTTAAGATTGTTCACATGTACCGCAGCTGAAGGGGTTATAAAGGCACTTGCCCAGTAGGAATAGCAAAATTTATGGAGTAATTAAAAATGGGCAGCGATGACTATACAAGAGTGCCAACAACAGTAGTTAAATTATATGTAGGTCAGGCAGGATGCCTAACCTACGGTTTTACGCGCTATGGTATGCTGTAATAAATGCTTTTACGCAATCTCCACAGTCGTTTAATGTTGTGTAATTTACAGTGTTTTGTTCTTTAAATTTGGCGATTAGTCTGGCGCCCAATAATTTATTAATTTCTGCAAATTGGTTTCTTGATACCGATTGTAAGGCTTTTTGTATCGCGGAGGGCGCCGAGGATGTTTCTAGTTGATTTGCTAGTTCTGTAACACTGACACCTGATGCTGCTGCTAATACCAGAGGATGCGCGGTTGCGCGAATTGTATCAATTCCATAAATGGTAAAGAGTGTTGAAGTGAGTTTTATGTGCGAGTACAGCAATGCTGTAATTTCTGATGGTATTCCTGCTGTGTAAAAAAAATCACCACAAATTTCATTATTAATGTTGTTTCTGAATGTGTAAATTGCTGACTCGCTAATAGCGTGTTTCGCCATTTTGGTTTTATTACCTTTCCAAGACAGGTCATTCAAGAATAGTTGTCCCCACTCCCTACCATGCTCAATTGCAAGGGCAACCGTTTGTCCAATCATGTGCAACCTGATTCCAGAGATGTCGAAAAGCATAAAATATTTGGTGTAGAAAAGAGTTTTTGAAGCTTACAATTCCATTGTTCCCACTATTATTGTCAAACTAACAGCAGAGAATAATGCTTAAATTAATCTTTATTATTTTTCATCATCGATATATAAAGTTTTAATGAATACAGTTACATTTTCCGTAACAGGTGTCACAATCCTTGTAAATAGAAGCTAAGTTAGTATTTACTTACGTGGCTTCTTGGTACAGCTATGGTGACAGAATTATCAATACAAACTATAGGTTTAACTAAGCAGTTTGACCGACACATTGCTGTCAACGAGGTCGAATTGGAAATAGGCGCCGGGTCAGTCTATGGTTTAATCGGTCCAAACGGTGCTGGTAAAACCACCTTAATTAGAATGTTGGCAGCAGTTGAGGAACCTACACAAGGGGAAATTTATATTGATGGTAACCGACTGACGCGCGACAGAAGCAACCCGACTCTTAAGCGTCGTCTAGGATATTTACCCGATGATTACCCTTTGTACGATGAACTTACTGTTTGGGATTATCTGGAATATTTCGCCAGATTATATAAGCTGCGTGAACCACGTCGTACCCAACGACTACACGAGGTGCTAGAACTAATTCAACTAGGAAATAAACGTAATAGTTTAATTTCTACACTATCGCGTGGGATGAAACAGCGTTTAAGTTTAGCACGCACTATTATTCATGAACCAATAGTGTTGCTACTGGATGAACCTGTTTCTGGACTTGACCCTATCGCACGCTTGCAGTTCCGCGAAATTATTAAGGCACTCCAAGAAGCTGGGATGACGATATTAATTTCCTCACATGTTCTTAGTGATTTAGCTGAACTTTGCACATCTGTAGGAATTATGGAATTGGGTTATTTGGTAGAAAGCACATCGCTTACGGAACTTTACCAACGTCTCTCTCGCCAGCAAATCGAAATTTCTACTCTTGGAAACATTGATGAGTTGCTAGGAGAATTAAAAAATAACCCATTTGTACAAGAGTGGGAAGTAATGCCTACTAAAGATAAAATACGGGTAAATTTTTCTGGTCAGCAAAAAGACTGTGCTGATTTATTACGTTCTTTGATTGACGCAAGGGTGCCTTTGACTAATTTCCATTGTACACAAGAAGATTTGGAAACAATTTTCTTAAAAATGGGTCACAAACAAGCTTCTTAAAAATTAGGAGTTAGGAATTAGGAATAAATATATGCTTCAATTTCTTGAAAAAATTGGTGAATGGAATCCACAATTCACTAGGGAAATAAAAGGGCGCCTTAAAATATTTCCAGTTTTAGTCACCAGTGCGATATCTTTAATCGTTCAAGCTGTTGTTTTCCTTGCTCAACTAGGACAAATACCCGATAAATATTATCGGATGAATGAGCAGTATTGCGGTATTGGTAAGTCTTATCAAGAGCAACTTTCTGACTTGAGTCAAGTTCTTCGCAAGCTACAAGATAGTTTTTTCCATTACAGTAGTAAAAAATATTTTGATGCTGATAAATTAGAAAATGTCCGAACGCAGCTACAACAAGTAAAAAATCAACGAGCTAATCTCGAAAATATTCTCTACAAACAACCGTGTCCACAAGGTAAAATTGATATGGTCGAATGGTGGCGTGACCATTGGGAATATATGTTTCAAGCATTGAGTATAATTTTCATTTTCACGTTAATAGTTGCAGGAAGCTATTTACTCATAAATAATTTAGCACAAGAAGAGCGCCGAGGTACACTCAATTTTATTCGTCTGAGTCCGCAGTCTGAAGTTAGTGTTTTAACTGGTAAAATTCTCGGTGTGCCAATTCTAATTTACTTGTTTGTAGCGCTTGCGATTCCTTTTCATATTTTTACTGGAAAAGCTACAGGTATTGCTTTTAGTCATATTTTCAGTTACTACGCTGTTTTAATTGGTAGTTGTATTTTCTTTTTCAGCGCTGCGTGTTTATTTAGCTTAGTCACACGATTTTTAGGTGGTTTTCAACCTTGGTTAGGCGCCGGAGCAGTTTTGTTATTTTTAACATGTGTTTTTTCAACTGCTCAATATAATAGTTATTTGAATAACGGCATCGCTTGGTTTAGAATGTTTAGTCCAATTGATGCAACTAGCTATCTATTTCCTAATTTCTTTGCCAGTCGTTACAGTTATAGCGGGTCTTTGAATGGATATAAAGAAATACAATTTTTCTATATTCCAGTAGGCACCAATGTAGCTAGCTTTGTCGGAATGCATTTAGCTAATTATGGTCTATGGACTTACGGCATTTGGCAAGGACTTCTACGACGTTTCCGTAACCCTAATACATCTGTAATTAGTAAACTACAAAGTTACTTCCTAGTTGCTCTTGTACAATTATTAACATGGGGTTTCACACTGCAATACATCAAAAACTCCGGTAAGCCAGAAACATCATACTATGATATTAATAGCCAAATCTTACAAAACTGGCCAATATTTGCACTATTCAACTTTGCACTCATGTTTGGCTTGATATTTATTCTCTCCCATGAACGCCAAACAATTCAAGATTGGGCACGTTACCGTCATAAAACCACTTCCACTCGTAAAGGTTGGTGGCATAATTCTCTACTTAGAGATTTAATTTTTGGCGAAAAAAGTCCAGCACTGCTTACCTTTGCTCTTCACTCGCTCATCATCACTATTCCCATCATCACTTGGACTACCCTTTCTTTACACCTCAATGTTCGTAGTAACTATAATATAGACTGGCTAATTAATGATGTTGGTAGATTCAAAGCTATCCTTGGTATTGTCTTGTTGATGATATTATGGGGTATCGGCGCCACTGTTACCCAAAGAATGCTGTTGTTAAAAACATCGAAACGCTATTTATGGGCACTTGGTACAACTAGCGCATTATTATTTGCACCAGCAATAATATTGGCAATACTCAATAATACAGTTGCGAGACACTCTGTTCTGTGGCTATTCTCAAGTTACCCTTGGGAAGCTTTAGGTACAACAAGTGTGTTAACTGTATTGATGACCCTGTTTACTCAGGTGATGGTGTTAGCATTCTTAAACTTTCGCTTGGCAAAACAAATTAAGTTAGCGGGTGAATCTGCAACCCAAGCGTTTAAATAAAACCCTTGTAGAGATGCGATTAATCGCGTCTCTACGTTTTTGTGGTAAAAATTATTACACGTAATTCACAGGCGGGACGCCTGTGCTACGGGTTAATGACTCTTTTTTATAACTTTTTTGAGTAGCTCTGGTATTTGTGATGGACGTTCGGCAACTGGAATATCAGCTTCTGCGAATGCAGCTAGTTTACTTTTCGCTGTGCCAAAGTCAGCGTCTCTTCCAACTACAGCAGCTAATGTTCCTGTTTGGCGCCAGTGTTTGCCGCGCGGTGCAACATTTCCAGCTATGTAACCGATAACGGGTGTATCAATTACTTCAGCTATGTAGCGCGCGGCAGCTTCTTCACTTCCACCACCAGGTTGACCAACAAGCACGATTGCTTCGGTTGCTTCGTCTTCATCAAGAATTTGTAACCATTGAATAAAAGAAGAGCCAACAATTGCATCACTGCCAATGCTAACGCTGATCGATTGACCTAAACCTGCTTGAGTTAATTCTCTTGCTATTTCATAAGTTAAAGTCGTACTCCGGCTAAGAATTCCTACTGAACCAGAAGTATAAAAATCACTAGGTTGAATACCTAACAGAATTTTTCCAGGAACGATAATACCAGGACTATTGGGACCAACTATCAATGTTTCTGTAGCTTCGGCTTTTCGCAAAAGCTGCACCATATCCAAAGGTGGAACTCCAGGTGAGATGATTACAACTTGACGAATACCGCACGCTATTGCTTCTAACGCTGCATCTAAAACGTCATAAGGATACACGTTTAAAATGGTAGTGTCAATTATCCCATACTGCTCTATAACTTCTTCAACTAAATCGAATATCGGCAAATCGTGTAACGTCTTGCCACCACTCCCAGGATTGATCCCAGCGATTAAATTCGTGCCATACGCTTTCATCTGCGCGATTTGCGTTGGCGATATGAATTCACAAAAGCCTTGAATTATAACTTTGCTGTTTGGCGTTAAGTTCATAAAAAACGCGATAGTTTGTTTGCTCAGTAATGTAGCCATGACTGAGAAATAATGACACTGTAAAAGTGTTATAATTATTTAATTGTTACTTAGTTTGTACTGAATTAGTACTAAAATTCAAATTACGGACACAACAGAATTAACACGCAAATCTAATCTACACAGCCTAGTCATATTATTTTTTATGTGCTAGGGGTTTAGTAAGACGTACAGCTTCACTGACTGCCTCATCCAAATTCTCTACTATCACTATTTCCATATCGCTTTGTTGCTTGAATGCTTTTAACTCCTTCAAAGCTCCATCAAGATCTGAACCAGCTAGTCTGATCACGAAACGTGGAAAGTGATCACGCTTGTGCTTGTTTCCATCACGCGCGCCGTTTAATTTATGCTCGCTTTTATAATGATGCACAAATTCTGTCATAACTTCTGCAAGTTCAAGCGCTTGAGGAATACTGCCTAAAAGATTAATCAGAATGACCTGAATACTTTTGTCAGTACTCATAATTCTCAAAGCTTTCTCAAAACGGCTTTTGAACGTCGTTGGAGATGTATCAAGAGGAGATGCATGACGTAGGTTTAAGCAATATCCTGGTTTACCACCCTCATTTGTAACTAAATCCATCGTTGCTAATACGGAGCCTGCACCATTCCCCATAATTCCAATCTTGCCGTGCATCTCCACCCCTTCCCATTCTTTGAGATTTACATGTCTACCGTTCCCGTTATAGCGGTTAGCCATTTTAGTTGCAATTAATGCAATATCCGGATGACGAGAGATTGCACGCTCGTTAACACTGATGCTGCCATTCAGCGCCATTGCTTCACCATTAGAATTTATACCCAGAGGATTAATTTCAACTAAATCAAGGTCTTTCTCAATTAGTAGATAGTACATTTTTTCGATAACGTCGCTAACAGTTTGCATTCGCGTTCCCTGCAATCCCATTTTCAACGCTAATCTTCGAGCATAAAACGGTGAGAAATCATCCTCGACCACTACATGCTGCATCTTCTCCTCCGAGGAATCTAAATCAATGTCAGGTTCTTGACAACCCAGCAGAATTGGACGGCAAATGGCTGTATCAATTACAACAGCTAAATACAACTCTTGTTCAGCATCATATTTTGCTTCCGCAAGCAGCACCTCCGGTAGTTCACCCATTATTGGTAAATTAAAGATATTTTGGGCTGCTGCTATTGCGTCAATTGTTGTCTCAACAAACCTAACCCCACCAACTTTTAACCTTGCTCCCCCATTGACTTGCGATTTTAGTACAATTGGGTAAGGTATTTTTAACCTCTTTAAATCTGTAGGATGGTCAATTCGCTGTGACGGCAGTACTGGAATGCCAATTTGTCCAAACCACTCTTTGACCTGATACTCTAATAAATCCATGCCACGCACCTTAGAAATGCCACCTCACTCCTTTGATGTTGCGGTCGCATAAGCTCACGCGCAGCATCAGAGAAGCAAAAACAGCTTTTGATTCGCTATAATTTTTTTCTCTATAATTAATTCTATCTAATTGAGTAGATGTGGTAAATCGTATACAGTTTTTATTTGCTTTATTAAACAAATAAAACAACGGCGCCTAATATCAGTAAAATCCCTTACACCATAATTCTCAGGCATTTTTTTATCACAAATAAACACTAATGCCTCTATGATGTTGCAAATTCTAAACTTACATCCGTTTTTTCCAATGCTTTTTTACATTAGAACATAGCAAACTTAGTATAGTTTGTGCTTATAATTATTTATAAGTTTAACTTAATGGGTACCATATATAAATCTTATTATTTGTATTCAAATAATAAAGTTCTTACCCTTATGACTCAATTTATAAGTTTTTATCATCAGCTTCACTAACCTGGGGTAGATGAAATATGAGCTAAAAAGTGATTAGTCGAGTCTTTAATGATAACTTAATAATATCTTAGTGCAATCTTAAATTATTGTCACTGTTAACTGAGCTTTTGTCTTGATTAGCATTTTTCTAGAATCTGTGCTAGAACGTTTGGCGGTTATATAAGAAAATGGTTACTAGTTAAATTGTGTCAGTGTTAACAAACCCAAGCCTCTCATCACCGTGTGAAGGCGATAATATCAATAATCAGAACCAGCAGTATACACGGTATACATCAATGAAATCAGTAGCGCAGCAGGAAGATTTAGATTTTCTATCGTCCATACTGGAAGAAAACTTGTGGAGTAAAGGTGATAGCAAATGCTTTCAAGTAAAATGCGCTGTCCAAGGCCAGTTAATGGTTTTAATACAGCACCCTAAAACTGTGGAAGCAGATACCGAGCATATTTTTGCGCTGCTCGCGTCCGTGCTTCAATCGGAAAGTACGTATCAAATAGATAAAGTACTAGTGTTTGTACGGTACATTGGCGAAAAGCTCCCGTATGCTCAAAAATCACTCTTCTTACATCCAAGCAACTCAAACGAAGACTCAAACTATGATATTTTTCCTGATGTAATTCTTACTGAACCTTATGTTGAAGCGCAACCTGAATCTGAAACTTCTCAAATGTTTGATTCTTCCGCTTCGCTACTGACGATAACTGCTGACGTTGTTTCAGAACCGTTTGACCCAAAAGAGAATAAGTCGGCGCCGTTCAAACGTTCTCAACTTCAAAACCATCACAAACTCCACCCTTTCTTTGTTGGGACTGGAGTACTATTAATCACAACAATATTCGGCGCCATTGGTTACTCTTTAATGAGTCCCTGCATATTATCTACGTGTAAAGAATTACAAACAGCAAAGCAATTACAAAATTCATTTCCTCAGTTAGCCGACAACATTAAAACTGAAGAGGATTTGGCGAAACTTCAACAACAGTTAGATGGTACTTATGCATTGCTACAAAAAATACCTGGATGGTCGCCACATCATCAGGATGCTCTACAAGCTAAGACTTACTTATCGAGCGAGTCACAACAAATTAAACTGCTAACACAAGCTTTGCAATTAGGTGACACAGCTTTGCGTTCGTCACAAAGCTTAACAAATAATGTTAGTGAATTACAAACCCGTGCAAAGTTATGGCGCCAAGCGATTTCTCCGTTAGAAGCAATTCGTGCAGATAGTAAGTTTTATGGTTTTGTGCAATCAAAGTTATCGCTATACCGCAGTGGCTTACAGTCAGTTAATGTTCAAATATTATCCCAGAGCAGATGGCAAAAAAAAGTCAACGATGCTCAAGCAGCAGCCAAAGTCGCGTTAGTGCGCGAAGCACAAGCAAAATCATTGCCCGAATTACAGCGGGCGCTCAATACTTGGCAAATTGTTGTTAATGCCTTAATTGGTGTACCTCAAACTAGTCCATCTTATCTGGAAGCGCGACAACTTTTAAGCGATTATCAACCAAGACTAATGGCAATTCGCGACCGCGTTTCCAAGCAAGAGCAAGCAGCTACAAGTTTTAGTCAAGCAGTAGCTACCGCTAGACTTGCCGAACAATACGAACAGCAAAACCAGTGGCAACCAGCAGCTATTCGTTGGCAACAAGCATTAAATACTATCAAGCAAATTCCTACTGAAAGTCCGTTATATAATCAAGCGCAGCCTTTAGTTCAAGCTTACTCATTTGCATTTCAACAAGCGCAAAGTAAATTACAGCTAACTGCAAGTGGTGCGACAGCTAGTACAATTTCAACTCGTGCTGATTTAGAAAAAACTTGTATGGGAAGCGTTCGGATTTGTAACTTTATGGTAGATGAGAGATTTATCACCGTTCGTATCACTCCAGAATACGAACAGACTTTACAAAGCAACATATCAGGCGCCGACAGTCAAAGCCCAGAGAATGCCAAAAGCATTCAAAAGCATCTAGAAACATTACAACAAGCGCTTGAGGTAATTGGCGACAACTCTAATACAGCAGTTTTAGTATTCGACGCTCAAGGACAACAAATCTTCACCCACATTCCACGCACCAAAAATTAACGAATCAGCTGCGCGCGTTCATTAAAAAATTGCCGTGACAACCCTCGTGTCACCAATATTGTCGTAACCAAGTTAGCAAAACTAATCACAAACAATATCAGAATTTGATATGAAGCAGCTTCGTCGGCTTTTACACTACCTAGCAACTGTCCCGTAAAAAAACTAGGTATCGTTACCATCCCTACCAGCGTCATCTGATTAATAGTAGGCATTATTCCCGCACGTATCGCGTCTTTTCGGTACTGTGCTACAGCTTGCTGCGGTGTGGCGCCTAAACTCAAATGTGTCTCAATTTCCAACTGACTTGAGTCTATCGTTTTCACCAATCTTTCTCCCGCTATTGCCCCTGCATTCATGGCGCCACCTAAAACCATCAGTGCTAGAGGTATTAGATATCGTGGTTCAAAAGGACGAGTCGGCTGAATTATTAAAAAGTTTGTATATAAAATTGCCAGAGTAGTACTTAAAAACATTGATCCCCATACTAGCGGTAAAACCAAGGGAATTTTTTGGCTAATACGATTTCGTGTGATAATCGCCGAAATAGTTAATATAATTGCTAAAATCGCTAAAACCGCGACACCATTATCAAGCGCGAAAACCAAGTCAAGCACATACCCTAAAACCATCATCTGGAGGATAGTTCTTCCAGTGGCAACAAGCAACTTGATCTCAAGTCCAAGTTGTTCGATAGCAGATAACCCAATGGTGATAGCCATCAATGCGACGGCAAAGCCTAAATCTGTAAAATCTAACCTGATTATTTCTTGCATAGAGCGAAGTAGGAGAGTGGGAACCTTGAATGTAACGATTGATTCTTGATGGATATCTATATATATGTATGTAGATTCATGGTTTATAGCTGATGATAATCTAATAAATTAGTCAATAAGTAAAAATGCTCAAAAAAGCGTATTCTGGAAAACAGTCTTTGGGAGGTTGTTTGATTCAAAATTCTGAAGATGATTAGCTGACGATTAGCTATTGACAGCTACTGACTACCTCCACTGTTCTAATTAAAGAAACCAATAAACAACTTATGATGCAAAGTGTAAAATCTGTTCCTGCATTTGACAATAAACAACAATATGCTGCAATAGAATCTGAAATCAGTACCGCTGTTTTGGAAGTTTTATCATCGGGACGCTACATTGGTGGACCAATTATTGAGGGGTTTGAGCAAGCATTTGCTGAATATCACAACGTATCAAACTGTATCGCATGTAATTCTGGTACAGATGCATTGTATCTAGCTTTACGTGCTTTGGATATTAGTGCAGGTGATGAAGTTATTACTACACCGTTTACTTTTATCGCGACTTCAGAGGTTGTCAGTGCAGTTGGCGCCAAACCAGTATTTGTAGATATTGATGCTAATACATATAATTTAAACTTACAGCAAGTAGCGGCAGCGATTACACCAAAAACAAAAGCGATCATTCCTGTACACTTGTTCGGACAACCTGTGGACATGACGACGTTGATGGAAATTGCCGACGCTCATAAAATAGCAGTTATTGAAGATTGCGCTCAATCAACAGGAGCAACTTGGAACACTAGAAAAGTTGGTAGTATTGGACATATCGGCGCTTTTAGCTTCTATCCGACAAAAAATCTTGGTGGTTGTGGTGATGGTGGTGCAGTGACAACTAACGACCCTGAAATTGCTGCCAGAATGCGAGTCATTAAAAACCACGGACAAACGAACCAATATCATTACAGCGAAGTTGGAGTTAACAGCCGTCTTGACAGTATCCAAGCGGCTATTCTTAAAATTAAACTACGTTATTTAGATGATTGGAACACTAAAAGGAAAGCGATAGCATCCCGTTACAGTCAGTTCTTATCCAAAGTACCCGGTATTATCATTCCCCAAGAACTTCCAGGTGGCGAAGGTGTTTGGAACCAATATACTATTCGTATTCTCGACAATCAACGTGAAGCTGTACGTAAAAAACTACAAGAGTTGGGAGTAAATACAATGATTTACTATCCCATGCCTCTACATTTGCAGCCTGTATACAAAGATTTAGGGTATAAAGAAGAACAATTAGAAGTGTCAGAGCAACTAAGTAAGGAAGTTACATCATTACCAATGTTCCCCGAACTTTCATTTGAACAGCAAGACCAAGTAATTTACTCAATAAAAGAAGTAATGAGTTGAGAATTTCTACTCAGATACCCGACTTCTTGAAAAAGTCGGGTATCTAGGAATAGAGGTCTTTAATACTCAGGACTAAAGCTATGAGAGGAAGTGCTAGTAGTTGCGAGTGCTTCTGCGATACCGCGTACAGCAGCAATCATAGCGATATCGCTGTTGAGTTGGTTGATTGCTGAACCGACACCAACACCTGCGGCACCTGCTGCTGTAGCAAGTGGTGCTGTAACGCTGGAAATACCGGAAGCACAAAGTACAGGAACTGGAACCGCGCGTGATATCTCGTAAGCAGCTGCTAAGGTTGGAGCAGCCTTTTCAATCAAACCGATTGTACCGCCATGTGTGGGCTTGGTACTTATGCCACCTTCGGTTTGAATAATATCAGCACCTGCAGTTACAAGCTCTTCGGCAAGCTGAACTTGCTTATCAAGCGTCAAAATATGAGGAACTGTCACCGACAAAGTTACTTGAGGAAGCAACTCGCGCGTTTGGTAGGTTAGTGCCAAAACTTCAGCAGCTTCAAATCTTCTTCCTTGTGCGTAAAACGCATCAAAGTTTCCAATTTCTATTAAATCCGCACCTGCTGCTACCGAAGAAACAAATTTTTCTGGTTCAACAGCAGATACACATATTGGTAATTTTGTCAAACTTTTAGCTAATTTAACTAGTTCTGGTGAAGCCGCGATATCAACAAAAGTGGCGCCACCTAGTTCAGCAGCTCTTACAACAGCAGCGACGTTATCCTGATTGAAATTGTTCAGCCCGCTAATTACTTTTAAAGCGCGGCGGATAGTGAACGCACGTTGAAGAGTAGAATGCATCGTCATGGTTCTTGTGTATAGCATTTGAGTAAAACTATTTTCACATTATGAGGCAACTTACGGCTAGTGACTTTGGGTATAATATAATATTTTCCATTTGGAGTAAGTATTTCTAGAAAAAATAGCTCAAAGTATTGTGCTGTGCATGACATCCAACTTAGGAGCGATGTATGGTTGAAAAAACTACGGCGCAAGTGCTAAAGTACTATTTTGAAGGTAAGGTCGGAAAATTCCACCGAGAGGATAATTGTCGTTTAATAGCGGCAGAGCAACATAAGATAACGATAATCTTGAGATAATATTTAAATTAAGTTAATGTGCTTTTAATATTATATCTAAGGGACAGGGCAAGAGAAAGCTCATTCCACTCATTGTTTATTATTATATAAGTAATGCCCTTGATTCGTAGATTGATGTTAACCCATGAACAGCGTTTGCAATTGCTTTCTTATCAAGCAAAATGGCTTTCTGTAGCTAGCTCAACTTCAAGAGTTGATAAAACGCAAGCAACTGAAATCATCCAAAAACTTTATCAGCGTCTTGGGTTGCCATCACCACATATAGTTTTAGTTCCAAGCCCATCCGGAGCTAAACAATGGATAGCATCACAAATACGCGCGCTTTATTCAAAGCATACTGTATTACGAATTTTATCTTGGGCGCCTGTGCTTCTAGTGTCATGCATAGGTTTTTTGGTTGGGTTAATAATTGGAATTGCATTATTTGAATTATTTTTTCCACCCTTTATTAAATTATTCAAGTCATTACCACACTGGTTGATTTTTATACAATACTTAATTTCATTCATCTTAATTTCTGCTATGTTCAGTTTGCCATTTATAACAATGGCAAAAATTCACAGTCGTGTTAAAAAGTTTCGAGTTAGATTAAAAAAATTATTGATTCGCGATTTTTTTGGTGTTGCTTTTGCTGAGGTAATAAATGATTTTATTGAATTACACTTTGAAGAAGTAAGTTCACAAGCCGACCCATCACTACTTAGTCAAATCTATAAAATACTCGATTCAAATTCTCAAATTTATATACAAGTATCTACAAAAATAAATACAATTTTAAGCGAATACTGGAACTACGAAACGCGTGCTTTTAATTCACGCTATCCAACAGTTTTATTATTGCCAACGTATTTACAACAAATGAGTCACTTAGATTTTTATAAAGACTTAGGTTACACAATTAATCATCAAGACTATCAACTGATTCAAGAATTAGCGCATAAATGTGGTTGGATAATTCCGTTTGAACGAGTATGTATATTGTGCGATAGACCCATTTTATTACAATTTGACGAACAAAAACAACTACATGGAGATGGGGCGCCTGCAATTCAATGGTCAGACGGTACTTGTTATTACTATTATCATGGCACAGAAATATTTGAGTATTACGGAAAGGTTCCTGTAAGTGAGTGGAAACCTGAATGGACGATAACTGAACGTGACAGCGAAATGCGGCGCCTTATTACCGAGGTGATAGGGTATCAACGCATGTGCGACTCATTGCCAACCATTGAACTTGACCGTTGGGAGGAATATACTTTATTACAAATAGACCATAAAAAAATTTTGCCATCAAATAATTTACTAGAGACTGATATGTTACCACCTTTTGAGATTGAAGCAATTGTGTTGCTTAAAAAAATTTGTCCAACTACTGAACAAGTTGATATGGCGCGCGTGCCTTCTAATATTAAATCTGTTTCCGAAGCTGTTAATTGGATTAATAACACATAAAAACGTAGGGTGCGTGACGCTATAAGGAAATTTCAACAAAGATATAAGACTTGTAGCGTCACGCACCAACTCATGATTGTGACTAAATCACTAATAATTTCTTTACTAAATTCATGTTCTGGCAACGGCACCATAATTTCTAATACTCCCCTGTCATAGGCTATTCGCGCTGCCCGATGTTCTCCAAGTTCATCAAGAATTGTTTCAAATTCTTCCCATGTAACATCACGCAACAATACACGTTGTCCAGGTGGAACGTTAATACGTTTAATGTTTAAGAGCATGATAGTTACTCCTTGTTGAGTCTACAATACAGCGCGCGTTCACCTGGACACCTCGTTACCATAATTACGTCATATTATAAATTAAAAAGGTGTAATCCTACTTCGTTGGCACTCATAACACGCTTACTTCAGTATTTGGAGAGTGATGGATATGCTGTTTTATCGTACTAGTAACTTTCCTTGTCTTGCAGCTTCTTGAACAATGTATCGTCTGCTTGTAAAGACTTGGATACCTGGAACTACAACATAATCAATGTCATCTGTAATTATTTTTATGTCTCCTGCACCTACCTGCCCGACTCATTGCTTCAAGTATTAATAAATCGTATCCGTCAATAGCTTGAGTTTTAAATCTGTTTAAAGCTGAGTCAGTTGTTTCATCATTAACATTCAAATTCGCAGGAACAGCACTAACCTTAACTTGCTTCCAAGAAGACTCCACTTCCGCAACAACCTTTAGTCGTTCTATAGGATAATTATGACGATATTCTTTTGGTGTGATATTAGAATTAGATTGTCTGTAAATTTCGTACTCGTTTTTTTCAATGATATGGGCTAGCTCTGCCAAAGTTAATCCTGAATAGGCTAATGTTGCTCCATTTTTAAAAGCTTGTACAAGATAATTGGGGTAATCAATTAGTTTGTAGCGGTCTCGGCTTCTAACACTAAAAAAGGCATTACCATACGTTTGCCAAAACCAAACGTTCGTATCAACAATAAAAATATCTTTTTTTTGCGGGATATCGTTTTTAATATCAATAACGATTGCTTGAATATTAAGATTGACTGCCATAAACTATAATGCTGATGCTTTTTCTGAGATGACAGTATCAACAGCATTACGATATTCCTCGTCATAGAAATAACGTTCAGCATTTTTCATTACATGAGCAAGAAGCTTTTGATCATCTTGCGATAGTCCTGTAAATTCCACAAGTTCATAAAGTTTGTCACATGAAATATCTTTCAAAAGCTGCCCTATTGCAGAGCTAAAAAAAATAGATGTAAAAATTTTTATCCCTGTAAAATCTAAACTTATATTCTTCCCTTCCAGTAATTTTGGATATATTTCTTCATACAGTTTTTCTCCTCTATCCACTCCCATTGCATATTCTCCAACAATATCATAGACTTTGACTACCATTTGAGTCCACCTCTTCTAATGATTTACAAACATGACTCACTTGCTGTGCAAGACAATTTACTTTTCCATCAATATAGTAATTTTAACATAGTTCTGCGTTACTTGTAAGATTTATTTTATTGTAATCGGTATTGATATTGTCTAGGTCAAAGATGTATCGTTTTGCACATACTAGCCTGGAATTATTTCAAAATATTAATATTTTAATCTAGTTGATGTACAAACGTTCTATATCTGTTTTACTATCTATAATCATGGTGCTGAAGTATTACTGTGAATTACGAAGAACTTATTAGCGATATTAGTAACATTAACGACATAACTTTAGCTACAGTTGCACGCGCGGTTAATCAAATTTTGACTATTCGCAACTGGTTCATTGGCGCCTATATTTTTGAGTACGAGCAAAATGGAGTTGATAGAGCGGCTTACGGTACACAGTTGCTTAAGAGGCTTGCCAATGACTTAAAACGTAAAAATGTTGAAGGTTTGTCTGAGCGTAACTTGAAAAACTTTCGGCAGTTCGCGCTGGCTTATCCGGCTTTGGCAAAAAATGAAAATATATCTACTTTTTTGCCAATACTTAGTATATCAGTAAACGCTCTTCAAATTCGGCAGCCACTGCCTGCCGAATTTAAAAATACTGACCATGACTTGTTTCCAGCTTTAAAAGCTCTTGAATTACATAACCCTTCTCTCTCGTGGCAAGATAGCAATTATTACCAACGTTTGATTGCGACTCTCTCATGGACGCATATAGTTGAATTGACTCGTATAGATGACAAAACGAAACGAGCTTTTTATGAATTAGAGTGTATTAAAAGCAACTGGTCTTATCGAGAATTAATACGTCAAATCAACAGTATGCTTTATGAACGGGTAGGGTTGTCTAAGGACAAAGAAGCTGTTTTGACACTTGCAAATGAAGGACAGATTGTTGATAACCCTAAAAACGTATTACGCGACCCTTATACTGTGCGTTCGCTCATTTTTATAGTCGAAGAGGAATTAATGCCTTGAGAGGAGAGGAATAGAGCAGTCAGTAGGCTTGGCGCCATTTTCCAGTAATGTGTAAGACATATTCTAGTTCATGGTGTACGTATGGTGATAAGTGAACAGGTAAAAATTGATTCTGAGAGAATTGATGATATTCCCATAATAGTTGAATGGCTCAAACAGATGGAGGTGGCTAAATCTATTGACCAAAAATTAAGTCCACTGCACGGAAACCATAAAGGGCTGAGTTACGGGCAATTAAGTGTATTGTTATTGACGTATATAATTACGGTTGGCAGACCATCGTCTGTGCGCTGTACAAGCTTGGGTGAAAGAACACCACCATATTTTAGAGTTAAGTACTGGATGGTCAATAGGAGCAAAAGATACCACAGATGACCGATTAGGCACATTAGTCGAAGAGTTAGGTATGCAGTCAGAGGCAAGGCAGAAAATAGAAATAAAGTTAGGACAACATATAATTCGCGCTTACCAACTGCCTACGGAAGTCGTGCGAAGTGATACCAGCAGTTTTAGCGTCAACCATGAACAGAGAGAATCATCGGAAGAAAGTATACTACGTTATGGCTACTCCAAAGATAAACGTCCTGATTTATTACAATACCGTCAATTACTAGCAACTCTCGACCCGATGGGAATGCCGTTGGTCAGCGCTACCCTTGAAGGAAATGGAGCCGATGACCCGTTATATTTTCCTACCTGGCAAAAAATTGTGAAAGTAATTGGGCACAAAAAGTTTATCTTCATTGCTGATTGTAAGGCTGGGTCAATTTTTACGCGCGCGAACATTGCAGCAAATGGTGGTGTTTACTGCATTCCCGTGCCAATGAGTGGACAACACCCTCAGTATCTCAAGCAATGGGTACTTGACCCACCAGCAGAAGCTATGGATATTCGTTTACCGCGACAAGATGATTTAGAAGCAGCAGTGGGAAAGGGTTTTGAAGTAGAGTTAGGTAAATTTTGGTTAAATCCAGAAACCAACAAATTTGTGCGCTGGCACGAACGTTACTTGGTGGTGTATTCTCAAAGCCTTGCTGAAGCTGCTATACGTGGTCAACATCAACGCATCAATCAAGCGATTGCTGCTCTCAACAAATTAGCAGCCAAGCCACTAGAAGACAGGGAACAACTGGGACAGAAAGTCGAAAACATTCTCAAACGCTATCGTGTCAGTGATTTCTTCTCAACTATGATTACAGAAGAAATTATTAAAGAAACTCGTCGTGTTGGACGGGGACGACCATCAAAAAACTCTCCGGTTGAAGAAGTCACTAAAATATGTTTTCAACTTCATATTCAGAAGATTGATGCAGCGATTAAGGAAGCAGAAAAATTGGCGGGATGGCGATTGTATGTTACGAATGCGCCAACTTTTCAACTAACATTACCACAAGCCGTAATGTACTACAGAGATGAATGGCTATTAGAGCGAGGTTTTCATCGTTTTATGCATAGGTTCTTTACCAGCCTTACCTATTTACTTTCAAAATCAAGACAGAATTGTCGGATTAATGTTTATTTTAAACATTGCTTTGCGAGTATTTACCTTGATGGAGTTTGTGGTACGACAGGCACTTATAGAGACTAATCAACCATTAGCTGGTCTTTATGATGGGAATCCAAAGCGAAAGACTTTTCGCCCGTCTGCCGAGCAAATGCTTAAAGCTTTTTGTAACTTAACTCTCTACTTTCTTCCTGATTCTACCATCTTTATCACTCCAATTAACGAGCTTCAGAAACAAATTCTTATATTGATGAAAATGCCTGAATCTCTTTATCAGCGCTCATTCGTTGCAATGTAAAACATAATTAGCTTCTTGTTCCTTTCTTTAAAACTTTATTATTTATAGATAGTTATATTGCCAAAGTATTCAAACATAGCAGGTATTTATCCCCGAACCCAAAGTGGAGAAGCGAATAGATAGCCCACATATTTTTGTGCGATTTATTCAGATTTTCGCCTCGACAAGTTTTTTATTTCAATAAGCTTTCCCTACTCTACGATGGAGAGCGGTATGATTGAGAGTAAGAGAATTAATTTTTACCTGAACAATCACTCAAATACGTACACTCCCTTCTCAAAAATGTCTTACAAGCTGACTGAAAACGCGCTTGGTATTATTGAGCGTCCTATTCCTTTCCCACCAAGGCATTAATTCCTCCTCAACTATAAAAATGAGCGAACGCACAGCTTATATTTTAGAGTTTTTGAGGCTAGAGGAACGAGCCAGCTATTCAGAGTCTGACCTTGAGGAAGCTTTAATTAATCATCTGCAAGAGTTTATGCGTGAGCTAGGGCGAGATTTCTGCTTTGTTGACCGCCAATTCCGAGTTACAGTTGGGGGAGAGCATTATTTTCTTGACCTGTTATTTTACCATCGCTCTTTGTAATGCCTGATTGCTATTGATTTAAAACTAGGGAAGTTTAAACATGATTATGCTGGGCAAATGAATTTCTATCTGAATTATTTGAAGGAGAATGTCGCTTATCCTCACGAAAATGCCCCTGTTGGTATTCTTCTTTGTGCTGAAAAGGATGCGGAAACTGTTCATTATGCTACCGCAGGTCTTGATAATCAATTGTTTGTGTCGCGTTATATGGTGGCGCTTCCTTCTGAAGATATGCTCAAACAATGGTTAAGAGAGGAGCAACATAGGCTGATGCAACAGTTTGATACTGCTTAAAGAGAAGATAGTTGATACAATACTCTTGTGGGATGGGTGTCAAAAGCCCGCACTAATATAAACTTCAATATCTATGGTGCGTAACGCCACAAAATTATTCGCTTCGTTGAAATCTTGTTATGGCGTTACGCGATAGTTGATACAATACTCTTGTGGGATGGGTGTCAAAAGCCCGTACTAATATAAACTTCAGATATCTATGGTGCGTAACGCCACAAAATTATTCGCTTCGTTGGAATCTTGTTATGGCGTTACGCACCCTACTATGCGGTTTCGTAATTTGGTGAATTGGTAGGGAAGATTAATAGTTGGCTATCTTCACGTTTGGGTATAGGATGCTCGGAAGAAGGCGCCTCTAAATAAGCCATCAGTTTTTGGGCTAAAATTTGCACATTTGGTGTACTTAACATACCCAAGTGTGTACCAGTTATGCCGTGAACTTCTATGCCTTTTGCAAATTCATCCCAACCTCGTAATGGTTTATACTGACACCATCTCAATACTTCTTTGGTAGTAAATAGTTTGATTTTACCTGGATAAGGTTGTGGTGAGTAGTCTACCATCGTTGCTTTCTTAATAGCTTCGATGAGTTCCATATTATGAGGATTAGAGTCTTCTGAAAAACTCCGCTCGTTCCACATGTCAAATTTACTGCTTGGTTTGCCGGTTAATACTGACTTAAACCAATCAATTTTTGCCAAGACATAGTTCCATTTACTTTGTAAAGGAAGTTTTACTAAGCTCTGTAAATACGCTGAAATAGTCCGCAATAACGAAGGATTATGAATATATAGTTTGGGTGCGTAGGTATCAAACATTGCTAATAAGTTTATTTTCTGGCCTTGAGCAATTAGTTGTTGAGCCATTTCATAAGCAATTATTCCACCACTAGAGAAACCAGCTAGTTGATATGCTCCATCAGGTTGAATTGTTTGAATTTGTTGGATGTAGTAAGATGCCATATCTTCTACTTTTGTTTGAGGCGCCTTCCCATCAAGTCCTTGTGCTTGCAGTCCATAAATGGGTTGGTCTGAACCAAGATGACGAACTAACGTTTGGTAGCCGATAATATTACCACCAAGAGCATGGATGAAGAATAAAGGTGTTTTATTGCTGTTACCTGGTTGTATAAGTACCAGCGAAGACCAAGAAGCTTCAGAACGTTGATTGAGTATATTTGCTAGCTGCTTGATTGTTGGTGCTTGAAATAAGGTAGATAGGGGAAGCTTTTTCGCAAATCTATTTTGGATTTTTGTAAATAGTTTTACTGCTAACAGCGAATGTCCCCCTAAGTTAAAGAAATTATCTGTGACTCCAATTGGTGCAACACCTAAAACTTCTTGCCAAATCTCGGTTAATTGAACTTCTATGGAATTATCCGGCGCCACAAATGTTCTTTGATTATCAAGTCGTGTTTGGTCTGGTATGGGTAAAGCGCGACGGTCTACTTTACCGTTAGCTGTGAGTGGAATATGCTCTATTGCCACAAAAGCAGATGGCACCATGTACTCTGGTAATTTTTCTTGAAGGAAATGTCTTAGTTCATCTATTGCTGTATCATGCTTCATCACGACATATGCTACTAAGCGTTTATTTCCTGGTTCATCTTCACGCGCGATAACTACTGTTTCTTGCACTGAGTCATGTTGCGCTAAGACACTTTCAATTTCTCCTAACTCGATACGGAAACCGCGAATTTTGACTTGGTGGTCAATCCGACCGAGGAATTCCATATTGCCATCAGGTAGATAACGCGCTAAATCTCCAGTTTTATATAGTCGTTGTGGATGTGTCCTTTCAATCTCTTCAACAAAGGGGTTGGGAATGAACTTTTGTGCAGTTAGCTCAATTTGATTCAAATACCCAGAAGCAAGACATTCACCACCTATATGTAATTCTCCAGATACACCGATAGGACAGGGGTTTAGATAAGAATCAAGTATGTAATATTTGGCGTTTTGGATTGGTTTGCCATAGGGAATGCTAACCCAATGCGGTTCAACTTTGCCAATTGGATAATAATTAGACCATACTGTTGCTTCTGTCGCTCCACCTAGACTAATTACTTCAACTCCGGGAAATGTTGCTTTGAGTTCGTCTGGAAGTGTTACAGGTATCCAGTCACCACTCATAAATACTAGTCTAAGTTGATGCTTTCTATGACTTGCTTGGACTGTGGGGAAAAGAAAAGATAGTTGTTGCAAAGCAGGTGGCGCCGAGTCCCAAAAAGTTATAGGCTCTGACATCAGTATATTTAGTAAAGCTTCTGGGTCACGTACATCATGACTAGGTACAACGCGGATGGAACCACCTGCTGCTAATAGCCCAAAGATATCGTAAACTGATAAGTCAAAGCACAAAGATGTAATAAATAAAACTCTGTCTCTTGAATTAACGTTAAAGGTTTTGTTAACCCATTCAATTAGATTTATCACAGGTTCGTGACGCACAACTACACCCTTCGGTGTTCCCGTTGAACCAGATGTAAATATTACATAGGCAATATCATCTGAAGTACCTGATAATGGTAAGTTTTCGCCCGATAGTTTTACATCGGTATAATTAGTATCCAGACAAATTAAGTTTTTGAGCTGTGGAAGTTGTGATTGCATCTTCTCAATGTTAGGCAACAAGCTTGTTTGCGTAACTAAGCAATTTATCGAGAGCGAGGAAAGAAGCAACTGAACGCGCGCTTCCGGAAAACTTGGTTCTAGCGGTACATAGGCGCCTCCAGCTTTCAGAATTCCTAACACTGCTGGAATCATTTCTAATGAACGTTCTAAATATACAGCAACTAACACTCCCGGTTTTACACCTAGTTGCTTGAGATGATGTGCTAACTGATTAGCTTTACAGTTTAATTCATGGTAAGTAAGCTGCTCCGAACCGCATACCGCAGCAACAGCATGGGGTGTACGCTGAACTTGTGCTTCAAATAATTGATGAATACAAAGCTGTTTTTGGAAATCTGAGGAAGTGTTATTCCACTCTGTTAACATTTGATAGCGTTCGTATCGTGTTAATAGTGGCAACTCTCCAAGACATTGCTCTGGGTTAAGAGCTATGCTTGATAATAAAGTTTGCAAATGTCCCAGTATTCGGGCAATTTTGGCATCATCGAAACTACATTGAGCATAATTAAGTTTCAAAATCAGCTTACTTTCGCCATAAGCACATAACGTTAAAGGAAAGTTAGTTTGTTCTTTTATATCTACTTTTATATTCCTCCATCTACCACCTTGAGATTGTAAAGCAGAATTTAGTTCATAGTTTTCAAACATCACAATGCTGTTAAACAATGATGCTCCATTAGGAATATCACTCCAACTTTGGATGTTAACGAGTGGGGTATGTTCATAATCACGCAAATTTACCCACTGCGCGCGTAATTCTTGTAACCAAGGCAAAAGTGCTTTTTCTGCTGGTATATTTACCCGTACTGGTAGAGTATTAATTAATATTCCCACCATCGAATCTGCACCCGTTACAGATGAATAACGACAAGCTCTTGTGGCGCCAAAAACAACATCAGCTTCACCACTATAACGACTTAATAATATACCCCAAACACCTTGCACTAAAGTATTAAGTGTTAATTGATGCTGTTGCACTAATACTTGCAACTTTGAAGTTATTTCTTGAGATAGCTCAATTTCCTGCTCTCCATAACCACTTCTTTCTTCAATAGAATTAGCTAATAAAGGAGTCGGTGCCGTAAAACCTTTAAGTAACTGGCGCCAGTATGTCTCAGATTGAGTATAATCTTGCTGCTGTAACCATTCGATATGGTCGCGAAAAGGACGAGGTAATGATAATTCCAAGTCTTCACCTTTCTTCAAAGCATCATAAATAGTGAAGACTTCCTTAATAATTGTAACTATAGAGCGGCCATCTAATATAGCATGGTGAAAAGTCCAAACAAACTGGTAGGCAAATTTGTTTACCTGAAATAATGCTAAACGCATTAAAGGTGGTATCTTGAGATTGAAGCCCAAGATGCGGTCTTCTTCAAGATAATCTTGCAGTTTCTGTGATTGCTCCTCATTCGACAAATCACACCAATTTTGTTGTTGCCAAGAAATTGCCAATTTTTTATGCACGTATTGAAGCGGTTCGCAATTGTCTACCCAATCAAAACTCGTTCGTAACACTGCGTGTCGCTCTACAACTTTGCACCACGCATCTTGAAATACTACAACATCAAGTACTTCATCCATCCTACCAACTACCTGCTCAATATCTACTCCTGAATTTTGAGCATATAAACTATTAAACAACATTCCCTGCTGCATCGGTGAAAGTTGATATGAATCTTCTATATTTACTGTCATATGATTTACTTCTAAATATTTATGAACGAAAATTTACTTTGATGAGCAAATCAAAGCAAAATTAAATGTACGAATTAAAACTCAGGAAGAAGCGAACCCAGGTCAAAAAATGTCTGCATCCAATACCGACCGCGCAATATCTATAACGCAAGCATTTTAATTCTTAAGTAAGATGAGGCGATTCAAAACCACACCGTCTTCAAGTATCTTTTGTTGTTACCTTATATCAACACTAAATTTACTTTACAGTGGAAACCGCAAGCTTTGATAGAGAAATTGTAAAGAAGAGAACGTATTTCATAAAGATAAAGCAAAAATACTGTATCCCTTGGTACTTGACAATTTTACTTTCATAAGGATGGAAAAATTATAAATCTTTGTGCGCTTTGTGTTTTTTGTGGTTAAATTAAAGGTTTTGAATCACAAAAACTTGATTCTAGGTTGGTGGAGGAACGGAACCCAACACTAGTAAGATTTTTGTTGGGTTCTTTTAGCCTTCACTCAACCTACTGTTTAACAGCTTTCATTGATAAACCGATACGCTTGAGTTTCTCGTTGACTTCCATTACTCGAACTTTAACGACTTGCCCGACTTTGACTATTTTCTTGGGGTCGTCTACAAATCTATCGGCAAGTTGGGATATATGTACTAAACCATCTTGGTGAACACCAACATCGACAAAGGCGCCAAAGTTAGCGACATTAGTAATAATACCCTCCAATTCCATCCCAACTTCTAAATCGGTAACTTCTTTGATACCTTCTTTAAAAGTGGCATATTTAAATTCTGCGCGCGGGTCACGTCCTGGTTTCTCAAGTTCGCTAAGAATATCACGCAGTGTGGGTTCCCCAATGGTATCAGTAACGTATTTTTTCAAACCAGTTTTTTTCAAGTTTTCGGCGATTAGCGTTACTTGGTTTAATGGAACCTTGAGGTCAGAAGCTATATTTTCCACTACTTTGTAACTTTCTGGGTGTACAGCAGTATTATCTAAAGGATTTTCACCACCACGGATACGTAAAAAACCTGCTGCTTGTTCAAAAGCTTTTGGTCCAAGTTTAGGGACTTTCAACAACTGGCGCCGATTTTTGAAGGCGCCGTTTGCGTTACGATGAGCGACTATATTGTTAGCAACTGCTGACGTAATTCCTGAAACAGAAGTTAATAATTCTTTGGAAGCAGTATTTAAGTCTACACCAACGTAGTTTACACAGCTTTCCACTGTTTCTTCGAGCTTCTTCTTTAATAATTTTTGGTCTACGTCATGCTGATATTGTCCCACCCCTATCGATTTAGGGTCAATTTTAACGAGTTCTGCTAACGGGTCTTGCAGGCGCCGACCAATACTAATGGCGCCTCGCACGGTAACATCAAGGTTGGGGAACTCCTCACCAGCCAGTTTACTCGCTGAATATATAGATGCTCCCGATTCGTTTACTATAACTTTAACGGGTTTACGTTCGACTGCTTTAAGTACATCGCCAATAAATTCATCAGTTTCGCGCGATGCTGTACCGTTACCAATAGCTATCAACTCAATTTTATACTTCTCAATCAAATTTTTGACTGATTGTGCAGCTTTCACACGTCCATCTGCACCAGTATGCGGAAAAATTGCCTGGTATTCTAAAAATTTACCCGTTTGGTCAAGAATTGCCACTTTACATCCAGTTCTAAAACCTGGGTCTACCGCCATTGTTGGCTTCATCCCCGCAGGCGCCGATAGTAACAACTCCCGTAAGTTTGTTTCAAACGTCTTTATCGACTCAATATCAGCATAAAGCTTTTTCTCGGCAATAACTTCATTTATTAGCGAAGTTTTCATTAAACGGTTAAAAGCATCTTTGAGCATTTCTTGATAAAACGCTCTGATTGGACGATGCTTTGTCTTGATTTCTTGAGATTCAAGGTACGATAGTACTGTATCTTCATCATAAGCAAGTTCAAAACTTAATATCCCCTCATTTTCACCACGACACAGCGCTAGCAAGTTATGAGGTGCAATATTTCTTACCTTTGCGCTGAAGCTACGATACATCTCAAATTTTGTCGTTCCTTCCGGGTGTTCGTCTTTGATGTGGGAGACAAACATTCCTTCTTCCAAAAGATACTCACGTAAATATGCCCGCAATTCGGCTTTATCTGCTACTTCCTCTGCTAAAATATCGGCGGCGCCACGTATTGCATCGTCAGCACTCTTTACACCCTGAGTCTCTGAAACATATTTGACTGCTTCCTGCTCAAACGGAACAAGTGGGCCATTTTTGACATTCAACGACTTAATAAACTCTGCCAGTGCTTCTAACCCTTTCTCACGGGCAATAGTCGCGCGCGTGCGACGCTTCGGACGGTAAGGTAAATATAAATCTTCTAACTCGTTTTTTTGCAAACAAGTCTCAATTTTCGCTTTTAGCTCAGGAGTCAGCTTACCTTGTTCGCTAATTGAATTAAGTATTGCCGCTTTTCGTTCTTCTAACTCGGTTAAATAGCTATGTCTATCTGATAAGTCCCGCAACTGCACTTCGTCCATCTCACCAGTGCGTTCCTTACGGTAACGGGCAATAAAGGGAATTGTCGCACCTTCAGCAAAAAGTTCAAGCGCGTTTTGAATTTGGAAAGGTTTAAGATTAAGTTCGGTTGCTAAAATCTGTGGAATATTAAGCATCGGATGTTCTCAGTCGAAAAAGCTGCTGAATGGAAACTGAATTACTATAACTTGTTTCCAGATAACACCCAATTTTTAACTGCAATATCTTCACCAAAAAAATTCTATTAACGATTTTACGTCTAAAGACAGATTGTACAGACATCACAGTATTGTGATCGATAAATTCCCTCCTTAGATAGAACCAATATTAATTCAAATTTATTAAGTATATGTACTTATGCTTTTCTAAAAACGAAAAAATGTAATACAATTCTAATATGTTAAGATTTATAAAGCTGTTTATGCTGAAAGCTTAAAACATGAAAACGATTTTTGGTCATTTCCAGCCTTTTATTTTTTCTTCCTTTGTAAATATTAATAATTATATAATCTGGTGTTAAGATAACATACCAAATGGATTCGGAATTCAACTCCCCATCCTTGTAATTTTAAGTAGGGTGCTGTAACAAAAGTCGAGAGTAGAACCAAAAGTTACTACTTTTGCTATATTGGAATGTCGCAAGATTTATATCTATGCGCTTCTGTTTATGAATTCAGAGGTTAATAGCGAAATGGTCTTAGCATTTTTAATACCGCTTTTGACTGGTTTAATTAGCGGTTACTTGTATCAAAAAAGTACCGACGAGATAGGTTATCTCGCTGGTGGAGTCGCAATTATTAGTTTTGTTATTTGCTTAGTAATGGCGCCTTGGGAAGTTCAGGTTTTGCTGCTAGTAGCTGTTTTGGTTTCTACTCAAAAACTACTCGGACAAAACGACTACAGAATTGATACCGAAGGTGGGACAGGTCAAAAATCACAAGAACGGAGGTATAAAGGTTAAAGATTTATGGTTAAAGGCTAAAGGGAGAAATCACTTCCTTTGCCTGTAGTTACTTTTGATTTACAACTAATATTAAACTGCAAATTGTTTTACATATTTAACTACCAGTTGAAAGATATAATGAAAAAAAGTTAAGTACAAACATGCCACGGACTCCTGAAGAAAATGAACGCATTCGACGCGCGACTACCGAGCAAATCCTAAAATCAACAATGGATATGTTCATCGAAAAAGGCTACCACTCAACATCTATAGATGACGTGTCAAAATTAGCTCAAATTTCTAAGGGATTGCTATATCACTATTTCAAAGGTAAAGAAGACCTTCTTGCAGCACTAGTTAAAGTGCGGCTCAACGATATATTAGTAGTTATGGATACAGCAGCAGCAAAAGAAACTCCTGCAGAACAAATCCAGTATATCGCTCTTGGCGCCCTCGAAGATGTCCGGCGCCAGCCTGAAGTGTTTCGATTTTACCTCAACTTGTTCACCCAACCAAAACTTGACCCCGTTGTTGCCAAATACAGCAAAATGTTAATGGATGAACAAGCTCGTCAGTTTGAAGTTCAGACAGAGATGTTTAAGAAGCTTGGGGTAAAAAACCCACGACAGCGTTCACTTTATTTTTCCTCAACGCTTCAAGGCATAATGCTAATGTTTTCAACTTATCCAGAGAATTTTCCACTCGAAGAAGTTAAAGCTCAGGTGATTGAGGAGTTTTGCTCCTGATGACTGAAATTTCAATTGGAAGCTCTGTAAATGTAATTCGCGGAGTGTTTAAAGATTTTCAAGGTGTAGTATCACATTTTAATAACGATAATATTGTAGTTGAGTTAGACATATTTGAACGTAAAATATCTGTAACTTTACATTTAGATGACCTCGATATTGAAAATATTAGTCCACTCGATATAGTAATATGCCTAATGATAATTCTGAATTAGACACGTAGCTATAGCTTTAGCAAGAAGGGGAGGTACAGATTCTCCAATTTGAGAGGATATTTCTGTATATGTACCTAAAAAATGAAATTTATCTGGAAAAGAATGTAACCTTGCTGCTTCGCGTATTGTTATAGTTCTATCTTGTGTAGGGTGGAAAAATCTACCTGAACCTGGATGAAACACCCATCTTGTAATTGTTCTCGCTGGTTTATCCCAATACAATCTACCATAGGCGCCACTATAATATTTTTTCGGTGCCAATTCTGGGGGCAAATTTTTTGCATCTTGCCCTTCTTTCAAAATACGAACTCTTGCTATTTGAACAGGACTTAAAGCACGAGCGACATGATTTACAAGTTTTGTACTTTCGGAGCGCATAATAGCTTGATATGTACTGTCTACCTGCAATGGATAACTATCTTCATTGTACTCTTGTCCTGCATCTAATGGTGGTAAATCTCCAATTGCATCTCTAACTGTAACAATTGAAGAAATGCTCTTGTCAAATAAATTAAGCTGCTTATTAGTATTTTTATCTTCTGAATGTGTAGGTTTAGGAAATAAAGGTAGTTTATCTAAACTAGCAATGAAAAAAGCTCTAGTTCTTGTTTGCGGTATTCCGTAATGTGCTGCATTCAACGAAGCGGAAGCAACTTTATAACCGAATGACTCTAATTGCTTAGTAATTTCATACCTGACCACACCTTTATAAGCATTTAATATTTCAGGTACATTTTCCATTACTACATAAATAGGTATAAACTCTTCTACAAACTCTAAAAAAGTTTTGTAAAGTTGATTTCGAGACTCATCAAGACTCCGACAACCCGCTGGAATATTTCTTGAAAAGCCTTGACAAGGTGGACCACCAATAATTACCGTCAATTCTTCTTGCTGTAACCCAAGCCTGGAACGTAATTCTCTCGGATTAACTTTACATATATCCTCATTAACAATTTTCGCATTTGGATAATTATGCTTATATGTTGCCAAAGCTTTTTTATCAACCTCGATGGCGCACAATGACTCAAAACCTGCGCTTATGAACCCCGTAGTTAATCCGCCGGCACCTGCAAATAAATCAATTAACTTATGCATAATATACAAAATAACTATAATAATTCATCACTATAACATTTGTATGACCTGAACAACACACCAACAGGTGCCTTTTCCTTTAAGTTCAAGATTATCTTTAAAGATAATTGAACAAACTTCTGCTTCACCCTTTTTCCTTTCTGTTGCTTTGATTTTCAACCCATAGTACTATTATAGTACCCATTGCATAAGCAATTATATCTTTCCAATCAAATGTGCTTCCCAAGGCAATAGCCAAAATCCGATTATTCTGTAATCCTAATTTATCTACGAAATTAAAATACTGTAGGATTTCAATAATACAAGCAAACGTAAAAACTGATACAGCAACGGTGGATGATTGTATATTGAAAAAAGCTCTAATAAAGCAATAGATAAGTATAACGACTAAAACATCACCAATAAAAGGACGGATAAAAATATCATTTACAAAAACAGCGATACCTACCTCTATCAGGAATAGTAGAATAGTGAAGTAAAAATATTTTTGGTTGAATATAAACATAGAGAGAATACTGTTTATCATCTATATTTAATGAGGTTGACGTATAAAGGTTTTATTGTCCGCGTTCTGGCTTACAATCAGCAAAACAAGCGTGCCTCCGTGTCCAAAAAACGCGCGATTATCAGAAACTTGTGTATAATATCATATAATTTTATATTTAAATGTTAGTCAAAAGTATAAGTTATGAAAAAAGCTATGATAAAAAGTCCGTTACGTTATCCGGGAGGTAAGTCAAAAGCCATTGAGCAAATAGCCAAATATATACCAGATACTTTATCCGAGTACAGAGAACCCTTTGTAGGTGGTGGTTCTGTCTTTATATACTTAAAACAAAAGTTTCCCTACCTCAAGTTTTGGATTAATGATTTAAATCGCGAACTCTTTCTATTTTGGAAATTCTCTCAATCTCACCTCTCACAACTTATAGAAGAAATACGTTGCATCAAAAATAAATATACAAACGGTAAGCAATTATTTGAAGAACTCAGAAACATAGACACTAACAAATTATCTGATTTTGATAGAGCAGTGCGCTTTTTCGTCCTTAATAGAATTACTTTTTCTGGCACCGTTGAATCTGGAGGGTTTTCCGAGCAAGCTTTTCACAAACGGTTTACTTATTCATCTATAGACCGTTTAGAAAAATTAGAAAGTATCTTAACACCAGACGTAAAAATTACGAACTTAGATTACAGCGAGCTATTACAAGCAGAGGGTCAAGATATATTTATATTTTTAGACCCACCTTATTTTACAGCCACTAAATCCAAACTTTATGGTAAATCTGGAGATTTACACATCTCATTCGAGCATCAAAGGTTTGCAACACTCGTACAAACCTGTCCCCAACGCTGGTTAATAACTTACGACGACTCACCCAATATTAGAGAAAACTTTAAATCTTCTTGCATGAATGAATGGGAATTACAATATGGAATGAATAACTACAAACGCATGGGCGCCGCTAAAGGTAAAGAATTATTCATCACTAACTATTAAATTAAACACTTTTCTTCAGGATATTTAAATTGGTTATTATAAAAACAAAACGTAGTTTATGAAGTCCGGCGCCAGACTTCAAAGGTACTTGTTTACAGTTGAATTAATTATGGCGTTTTGGAAGCACTGAAGTGCTTAGTACGAGTATCATTAACTACCTGTGGAACAGTAGTATTTTTCTCCTATTTTCCATAGCTTTAGGGCAATAATGAGGAAGATAATACCTGCCATTGGAGAAAGGTAACAAAACCACAAAGGTACTGACATATCTTTTCCTAGCACTGCAACTAAAGGAAAGTAGCTGACACAGCCAAGTGGTATAATGAAAGTGAAGAATTGTTGAAACCATTTACTATAAATTCCTAGAGGATATTGAGCAGTTTCCACACCTCCATAAGTCAGGACGTTCATAATTTCAAGGGCTTCAATAGTCCAAAATGTTAGCGTTGCTTGTATAATTACAATACCTAGAAACAGTGTAACAGAGCCGATAAATGAGGCGCCTAAAAGCCATAGTGTTTGTAAATTTAAGCTCACATTAAGAGTTGTAAGCGACCATACCATAACAACAAATCCTTGGGCAAATCGTCCTATGCGCTTTAAAGTAAATTCTGTTCCTAAAAGTTGAAGTACGGTGCTGCGTGGACGAAGCAATAAACGGTCAAAATCACCATTTTTAATTATTCGTGACAATGTATCAAACCCTCGTCCAAGTGCATCAGCGCTGGCAAAAGATATATTAATTATTCCGTAAAATAAAGCAACTTCTGGTAGGCGCCATGTTCCAATACTGTTGAAACGAGTAAAAAGTGCCCAAATTCCAAAGAAATCTATTACAGTTATTAATAGATATCCTACAAGTTGAAGCAAGAAGGACACTTTGTACTGCAATTGCGATTTAAAAGATATAGAAATATATCGTCTGTATAAATAAAAAGCATTCATAGTCATCCCCCTTGAATTACCAGTTTTCTTACACCACGGTTGACTAATAGGCGCCCAAATAAAACAAAAACAAAAATCCAAAAAGATTGATGCAGTAATACACTAGGTAGCGAATTCACTGGAAGATTACCAGTAAAAAGGCGAAAAGGTTTATCAACTAGTCCAGAAAAGGGAAGCACATTGAGCAAAGGTTGTATCCATTCCGGAAAAAGTGGCAGAGGAATAATCATCCCAGAAAAAACAATAATTAGAGGTGGAAGGAAATTATTAACTCCATCGCCGGATATTGTCCACATCATTGATACTGTAAAAAGCATTGTTAATGCAGATGAAAGAAGAATGGCGCCAATAAAGGAGATTAAAAAGGCAATGAAAGCAGCAAACGATGGTGGAAAGGTAAGTGACCACTCAGAAATTCCAATGAGGGGAAATATAAACAGTGTTATACATAGTAGAGGGACAGCACGCAAAATAATAGGCACCGTGCGAAGTGCCAACGCGCGAGTTAACCAGAAATTATACAGGTCAGTAGGTCGAAGTAAGTCGTATCCGATGGCGCCGGAACGTATTAATTCTTGAATATCTTTATCACCACCCCAAGGAACTACTGCAAATAAAAATGCTTGTCCCAACCATATGTATCCTACAGTTTCACGAAGAGTTATAGGTTGAGCAGAAGTTGCATGTGTAAAGAATGCTTCTAATACCATGACTTTTACAGAACCCCAAAAAAACTGAGTTGCTATACCCGCTAGAGCTGCTGCACGGTATTGTAGTAGTAGTGCAAATCTAGCAAGAAACATTGAATAATAAGGTTTTATTTGATTTGGAATCCGGAAAGCACTGAAGTGCTTACTACGATCTTTCATTCCATTCCTCCATTTGCATATAGTTCTGCAACTATTTCCTCAATTGGTGGATTTTCAACAAAAAGGTCTTCTACTTCGTGCTTTGAGGTAACATGAGCAATTAGAGATGCAGCAGATATTTTTATTGGGTCGAAGGCTAGCGTTACAGTGCGACCTTCTTTTGAGATTATGTTAACCCCTTCTTCGTGAAAGAAGAAATTATCGTTTGCCAGGTGTATTTTTAAATAACGACGTGAGGAAACTTGAGAACGAAGCTTTGTTAAGGAACCATCACAAAGAATTTCACCTCCACCTATAATAATTACCCGTTCGCATAGCGCTTCGATATCATCCATATCGTGGGTGGTGAGGATGGTAGTGACTTTGTGCGTTTTATTTAGAGTTTTGATAAATTTTCTTACGGCAAGCTTTGAAACTGCATCTAGTCCGATAGTTGGTTCATCGAGAAAAAGAATATCTGGTCTGTGAAGCATTGCTGCTGCAAAGTCGCATC
>NZ_JBXXZH010000087.1:0-32746 GCF_059640475.1 Calothrix sp. CBUCES-K 9914 | reverse complement strand
GTGAGTAAGGTGTTATCGGTAAGTTTGGACCTCCGACTTGCTGCCAGTTTTTGATTTTACCTGTATATATATCTTTAAGTTGGGCAACTGTTAATCCAGATATTTTAAGATTAGGATGGACTGCAACAGCAATACCGTCTATGGCAACGGGTATTTCTTCGAGCATGAAACCCAACTGCTGGGCACTGTTTTGTTCTTCTGGTTTGAGTTGCCGCGAAGATTGAGAAAAAGCAAGCTGCCCCGAAATTACCATTTTGATACCGGGAGAAGAACCTGGGGCGCCGTTTGTTGGGTCAGTATAGCGCAGTCGAAATTGTGGCAAGTCTTTTTGAATCACCGAGTCAACGTCTCTACGAATAGTAGCCCATGTTGTGCTTCCTCCATAGTTAAACAGTCCGGATGGAAATTTCTTAATGCCTGTAAACTTAGTGCCTGTATCTATTTGTTGAGCAGCTGAATTTGAGCCTGTTAAAAAGCGAGGATTATTAAACCACCAAAATATTCCACCACACACTAATCCTAATGTTGTTAAAAATGCAATTATTAAAACGGCTGTTTCATTGGTCTCATGTTTTTGTGACATATTTTTAGATAATTAATTTTGATTTGTATCGACTTCATATGTGATGACACCCTTCGACCAAATATTATCTTTATTGTGAAGGCTGAACCTTAACTTCTGGTTAACGTTTTTATTTGACGAACAGTAACGTTTTGTGAATAATATTTGCAATATTTGAAGGTACAAAAAGTTATATATGTTAGCTAAGGAAAAAATGTCCCTCTGATTATATTTCTACAGGGACAGCGCATTTTTATGCATTTTAATGTAATAAATTGATAAATATAATTACAAAATCATTGATAAAACTTTATAAATCAGTCGGAAGAGTGAGGTAACAGCAATGGAAACTAAGCTAGCGATAACAGCAAAAAATAATACGGATGGTATGCTCAAAGAGCCTCGCAAAAACAATAAGACGATTGGTAAAGTAATTATTGGAAAAACTATTAAATCAGAACCACCTACCCAACGCCTGTATTGAGCAAATATCATCGCGCTAATTAATACAACGGATATACTTAGACTAATTGGTAGAGATTTTATCAAAGTTAAAAGCGCTATTGCTATTAATCCTCCTTGTAGTCCGCTGAATCCTGCTCCTGTTAGTATTTCGATTGTGGAAAATTGCTGTGTTGATGGTTGATTTTTATCGGGAAGTCCAGACTGTAGCTGAGTTTGGTGTTGAAGTTGCCGTTTAGATTGTTGTGTTTTTGGCGCCTCCAAAGCATCTAACACATCAGTTGCAGTTTGAAACCTTTGGTTAGCCGCAGGAAGTAACATTTTGTTAAGTACTTTGGTTAGCTTTGGGCTAGTACTGACGAAATCTTGCCATTTCCACTGATTGGTATAAGAATCAAACAGTTCTGTGGCATCTTTACCTGTAAGTAAAATAATTATAGTTACCGCTAAAGCATATAAATCAGTTGATGGAAATACCTGACTACCTGACATTTGTTCCGGTGGCGCATATCCCATCGAAAAAATTCCAGTTGAGGCGCCGACAGTACTTGTTGGGGCGTTTGTAACTAATTTAACTGCTCCAAAGTCAAGTAAAAAAAGTTTGCCGCTTTTGTCACGCATGATATTTGAGGGTTTAATATCACGGTGAATAATGCCGCGATTATGCACAAACTCAAGTATCTTTAAAACTGAGCGCAATACAAATACAGCATCGGACTCGGAAAATTTACCTTTTTGCTCTAACTCCTGGTCTAAGTTTTCCCCATCAATGTATTCTTGAACCAAGTAAAAAAACTGCTCTTGCCTACCGGGTGGCGAACCATCGACAATTACTGGAAAATAAGCATACAAATCGGTGAGTTGGTCATGCTGATAACCAATTTCCTCTAAAACCACTGCTTCGCGTTCAAATAGTTCTTGTGCGAGCGCAAGTTGTGTATCACTCAAGGAACCTGCTGGCAAAAACTGCTTGACTACACAGGAGCGCATTGCTGGAGTATAACGGTCACGCGCTAAAAATGCTGCGCCAAATCCTCCTCTACCAAGTAATTTGGTGGGAATGTAGCGTCCGGCTAAAATTAATGGCATCCCGCAACTAGTACAATATTTCTGCTGTACAGTTCGTAGTTTGGCGGTTTCATCAATATCAGTAAAATGATTCAGCGGACGAGGACAGTGTGGACGAGTGCAGTAAACTTCCATATCATTTTATTGCCATTTGTCAAGGAGTGAGATAGCCCACTTTTTTGGGTGGGTATCCCGAAAATTTGTGTTACCACAACACGTCCAGAATCTAGTTATCTGATGCTTTTAACCGGGAGGTCGCGTGACAAATTCTACTAATCATCATCTAATGGCGCCTCAACATTTAAAGCACCAACTACTACCGGACTATGTGTTGATTTTAACACTTCCATATTCCAGCCCGGAGCTGCAAATTGGGGTAAAATCTCTTGGCTAAAGGCTTCAGCAGCTTTTGAACGGTAACGGTTAGGGTTAAAAATTAGCCACAGCGTTCGCTTGACTACCACACCTTCAATTGTCGAGCGGTGAAGTACTCCCATTTGCAATTCTTTTGAAATTGCCGAGGTGGAAACAAAAGCCGCCCCTAACCCTGATTGCACTGCGGTTTTGATTGCTTCGATGGAATTTAACTCCATCTCAATTTTAAAACGACGCGTATCGATATCACAGCGCGATAGCACTTGTTCGATAACTTTGCGTATAGTGGATTGCGAATCGAGAGTAATGAATTGTAATTTATATAAGTCTTCTTTTTGAATTTTTTCCAGTTTTGCGAAAGGATGAGATACAGGTAAAATCAGTGCCAATTCGTCTTCGGCGTAGGAAACCGTTTCCAGCGACTCGGCAAGTTCACCGGGGACTTCACCGCCAATGATAGCTAGATCGACTTGTCCGTTCGCGACGCCCCAAGCAGTGCGTCGAGTTGAGTGGACGTGTAATTGTACAGCTACATCGGGGTATTTTTGTCGGAACATGCCAATCATTCGCGGCAACAGATAAGTTCCTGTTGTTTGAGAGGCGCCGACAATTAAGGTACCACCTTGGAGATTTTGCAAATCATCGATAGCACGACAGGTTTCTTGACACAAGCTAAGGATTTTTTCTCCGTAGCTGAGTAGTAGATGTCCGGCTTCGGTTAATTGCGCTCGTCTACCTCCACGGTCAAATAAAGGAACATCGAGTTGGCGCTCTAAGTTTTGCACCTGCAAACTAACAGCAGGCTGAGAAACATAGAGACTATCAGCGGCACGCTTGAAGCTCCCTTCTGCGGCAATCGCTTTCAGAATACGCAACTGATCTAGAGTAAAAGGAAGGTCAGACATAAGGCTCAACACACAATCATTTGAAAGGAGCAACGAAATTGATAATGCACGGATAATAGCCGCTCGTAATTAAACGAGTGCGCTTGACTGCATCTTAAGCAATAAGGCTCTTGTCGAAAAAGACAAGTTAGCAACATCTTGACTAAAGTCCCCCTTTAAATACTTTGTGGTATTGATTGTACTGAAACGCACGTCTTCTTTAAATTATTTCACGTATGTCTTTGATGCTGCCAGATTGGTTAACGCCTAGTCATTTTATTATGCTCGGATTGCTAATTGCTTTTGCAATCGCACACAGCGGAGGCGCTGCACTACGTCCGTGGGCAGAAAAATATACAGGTGCAAGGTTATATCGCGTTATTTTTGCTTTAATTAGCCTACCTTTGGCTGTTATTTTAATTGTTTACTTTTTCAATCACCGTTATGATGGTTTGCAAATTTGGCAAGTCCAAGGACTACCTGGGGTGCAAACATTCGTTTGGGTGTTGTCGGCGATATCGTTTCTGTTCTTGTATCCTGCCACATTCAATCTACTAGAAATTGCTGCTATTCAAAAGCCCCAAGTATATCTATACGAAACAGGCATCGTTCGCATTACCCGTCATCCTCAGATGGTTGGGCAGATAATATGGTGTATTGCTCACACTCTATGGTTGGGTACGACTTTTACAATCGTGACTTCGTTAGGTCTCATTTTGCACCATCTGTTTGGGGTGTGGCACGGTGATCGACGTTTGAAACTACGTTATGGCGATGCTTTTGATGCTGTTAAGGAACGTACAAGCATTATTCCATTTTTGGCTGTTTTGGATGGGCGCCAATCGCTCAAATGGCAAGAATATATACGCCCTGCTTATTTGGGGGTAGTGATATTTGTACTACTGTTTTGGTGGATGCATCCTTTGCTCTTGGTGTCAACAAGTAGGATACAATTTTAAATCTGACACATGGTTTGTTGACATAGCCGCCAAAAACTAATTACAACAGACGTCTACTGTAATCAATTACAGCAAAATCAATGTACGATGGATTGAAAGCTATTGGTTGGGGATCGGCGCGATTAACCCAACCAATAAGGCTTCTCAATATTAAAACCCTATAAGTTATAGAGGCGTCATGGTGTTGTCGGTTAGTGAGCGGACATTTAGTCAAGAAGTTTTACAATCCCCTGTTCCTGTGTTAGTAAATTTTGGAGCGCCCTGGTGCGGCTTATGTCGCATAATTCAGCCTTTACTGCTACAGTTCAAGCGAGAATGCGGGGAAGAAATCAAACTCGTTGGAATTAACGCTGATGAAAATTTTAAAATATCGAATCAGTATAAGCTTAAATCACTGCCAACTTTAATTTTGGTTGAACAAGGGTTAGTTCGACAACGCCTTGAAGGATTCAAAAGCCGTGAGGACTTAATTAGGGCGTTAGAAGATATTAAAATTAGCCACATTCTGTCTCCCAAATCTCAAAGTAGCTCAAAAACAGCTAGTGTAATGTAGCAAATGGTATTCTTTTTAACGTCCTGATTCAGCTTATGCGCCTACACCTAAAATAAAATAACTTTTTTAAAAATTACTTTCAAAGTCCACGACTTCCACGCCAAAGATATTTTATTTTTGGCGTTGATTTAATTGCAAAAAATTCTCGCCCAACTAAGCCCAACTAATATAATATTCAAAGGATTGCTTTATATCTAGTCACACGATAGGTTTTTTCAACTAATTATAATTAGTAATCTTTGTCATTAAATAGCGTTATACGATACATGACGAATTGTGTGATTAGATAAAATGGTCGGGTAGACAGGCAAATAAGTTAAGTTTGAACTAGAGCTATGAGCGTTGAGGTTGATATCAGAGTGCGACTAAAATATTTTTTACGAAAAGAAAAGAATTTGTGTCTTATTGTACAGGACTCAAAGTTTGCCGCACCCAAAGATATCCAAAATCTAAACAATAGCTTAACCAACCCACCCGATTCCCGTCTGGTGGGGTATTTTATGAATAAAGGTGTGTGTCACAATTATTTACAGTTCCGACAAATAACTTAATCTTTAGAAATTCTAGAAGTAGGCGCCAGTGATGGAAATAATCTATCAGTATGCTTGGCTAATTCCGGTACTCCCACTGCTTGGAGCTATGCTGGTTGGGCTAGGATTACTCTCTCTAAATCAGGCAACAAACAACGCGCGACAACTCAATTCCGCCTTAATCATCTCGCTGATGGGTGTAGCGATGCTCATGTCGATTGCCATATTATGGAGCCAAATTCAAGGACATGCCCCCTACAGTAGTATCTTTGAATGGGCTTCTGCTGGTAATTTTCACCTAAGCATGGGCTACACGATTGACCACCTGACAGCCTTAATGCTCGTAGTTGTAACGACTGTAGCTTTTCTCGTAATGATATATACGGATGGCTACATGGCACATGACCCAGGTTATGTCCGTTTCTATGCTTACCTAAGCCTATTCGGTTCTTCGATGTTGGGCTTAGTGGTTAGCCCCAACCTTGTACAAGTTTACATATTTTGGGAACTTGTAGGGATGTGTTCCTACCTGCTGGTGGGTTTTTGGTATGACCGTAAGGCAGCAGCAGATGCTTGTCAAAAGGCATTTGTTACTAACCGTGTAGGTGACTTCGGTCTTTTATTAGGTATCTTAGGGCTTTTCTGGGCAACAGGAAGCTTTGAGTTTGATGTGATGGGCACCCGTCTTGCCGAACTTGTGCAAACTGGGTCTTTAAGCAATTTCCTAGCAATTTTGCTGGCAATTTTAGTCTTCTTAGGTCCTGTTGCTAAATCAGCACAGTTTCCTTTACATGTTTGGCTTCCAGACGCGATGGAAGGTCCCACCCCAATTTCCGCACTTATCCACGCGGCAACAATGGTGGCAGCAGGTGTATTCTTGGTTGCACGGATGTACCCTGTGTTTGAACATGTACCCGTAGCAATGAATGTGATTGCTTTTACAGGCGCCTTCACAGCGTTTTTAGGAGCGACAATTGCAATAACTCAGAACGATATTAAAAAAGGATTGGCGTATTCAACAATATCCCAGCTTGGCTACATGGTCATGGCAATGGGAGTTGGCGCCTATAGTGCAGGACTATTCCACCTAATGACCCACGCTTACTTCAAAGCGATGCTGTTTTTAGGTTCAGGTTCTGTTATCCACGGAATGGAAGGTGTTGTTGGACACAACCCAGCTTTGGCGCAGGATATGCGCTTAATGGGTGGACTGCGGAAATACATGCCAGTTACAGGTTTTACCTTTTTAATTGGTTGCTTGGCAATTTCTGGTATTCCTCCTTTTGCTGGTTTTTGGTCAAAAGATGAAATTCTCGGCGCCGCATTTGCAGCTAACCCATTATTATGGTTTGTTGGTTATGCAACCGCTGGTATCACTGCTTTTTACATGTTCCGGATGTACTTTTCTACCTTTGAAGGTGGGTTCCGGGGTACTGATAAGAAGATAATTCAAAAGCTTGAGAAAGCTGCCACAATTTTGGTTGAAGGTGAAACACTGGCGCCTAACTATGGCCCAGGTGCAATGAAACAAGGTGAATTAGAAGCTACTGGTGGTGGACATCACGATGACCACGGTCATGGACACAGTAGCGAACCACATGAGTCACCGTGGACAATGACTTTACCATTAGCAGTACTTGCTATTCCTTCGATGTTAATTGGTTTAGTAGGTACACCTTATGCTAATTACTTCGAGGAATTTATCCACTCCCCTAGCGAAACAGCCCTGGAGATAGCAGAAAAAGCTGCTGAATTCAACCCCCAAGAGTTTTATGTAATGGCGGGTAGTTCGGTTGGTATTTCTTTAATTGGGATAACCTTGGCTTCGTTGATGTACTTGATGCGGAAAATTGACCCTGCTGCAATTGCATCCCAAATCAAGCCGCTGTACGAGCTTTCCCTTAACAAGTGGTACTTGGATGATATTTACCACAAAGTTTTCGTTTTAGGATTACGGCGCCTTGCCCGTCAAGTTATGGAAGTTGACTTCCGCGTCGTTGATGGTGCTGTTAACTTGACTGGTTTCTTCACGCTTGTTAGTGGTGAAGGGTTGAAGTATATCGAAAACGGACGCGCGCAATTCTACGCTCTGATTATATTTGGTGCGGTGTTAGCGCTTGTAATTTTGTTTGGTGTTACTTAAGAAGAGTGCTGAGTAATGAGTGCTGAGTGCTGAGTAATGAGTGCTGAGTAATGAGTGCTGAGTGCTGAGTAATGAGTGCTGAGTAATGAGTTTTACTACTCAGCACTCAGCACTCAGCACTTTTAGCTAATTTACCTTTATTTTTTGTTAAATCAACCTAACAATACAGACGAAAGCCAAAAAAAACTGCTAGTAAATAGCTAGTGGACGATAGCCGAAAACTTTATTCGTTACTAGAAAATTTGATGAATACAGCTCATTTCCCGTGGCTGACGACGATTATTCTTTTGCCAATTGCGGCGTCGCTACTAGTACCAATCATTCCGGATAAAGATGGCAAAACTGTGCGCTGGTTCTCGCTAATCGTAGGACTGGTTGATTTTGCACTGATTGTAACTGCATTCTACACTGGATATGACTTTTCTAATCCAGATTTGCAGCTAGTTGAAAGCTACCCTTGGGTACCACAACTTGATTTGAATTGGTCAGTAGGGGCAGACGGCTTGTCGATGCCCCTTATTATTTTGACAGGGTTTATCACAACGCTGGCAATTTTGGCAGCATGGCCTGTCACTCTGAAGCCAAGGCTATTTTATTTTTTAATCTTGGTAATGTACGGTGGACAAATTGCCGTTTTTGCTGTGCAAGACATGTTGCTGTTCTTCCTGGTATGGGAACTCGAACTTGTGCCTATATACTTCTTACTGTCAATATGGGGTGGTAAGAAGAGACAGTATGCAGCAACTAAGTTTATTTTGTATACAGCAGGTGGGTCACTGTTTATCTTGCTTGCTGCCTTAGCAATGGGATTTTATGGCGATACAGTGACGTTCAATATGCAGGCGTTAGCGCTGAAAGATTACGCTATTAACGTTCAACTCTTGCTGTACGGCGCCTTTTTAATTGCCTACGCGGTAAAATTACCTATCATTCCTCTTCACACTTGGCTACCCGATGCTCACGGTGAAGCAACAGCACCCGTCCACATGTTGCTTGCTGGTATTTTGTTGAAAATGGGTGGATATGCGTTAATTCGCATGAATGCTCAAATGTTACCTGATGCTCACGCTTATTTTGCGCCAGTGTTGGTGATATTGGGGGTAGTTAATATTATCTATGCCGCTCTAACATCGTTTGCCCAGCGTAACCTGAAGCGAAAAATTGCGTATTCTTCAATTTCGCACATGGGGTTTGTGACTATTGGTATTGCTTCGTTTACTGATTTGGGTTTAAACGGCGCCATACTGCAAATGGTATCCCACGGTTTGATCGGGGCTAGTTTATTCTTCCTTGTCGGCGCCACATACGACCGTACTCACACGCTGATGCTTGATGAGATGGGTGGTGTTGGTAAACGTATGGGTAGAATTTTTGCGATGTTTACGACTTGTTCGCTGGCATCTTTGGCTTTGCCTGGAATGAGCGGTTTTGTGGCTGAGTTAATGGTATTTGTTGGTTTTGCAACCAGTGATGCTTACAGCCCAACTTTTAAAGTGATTGTGATCTTCTTGATGGCGATTGGTGTTATTCTTACACCTATTTACTTGCTGTCGATGCTACGCGAGATTTTCTACGGTAAAGAAAACGAAGAACTCGTATCGCATCAAAACCTTATTGATGCTGAACCGCGCGAGATTTTCATTATCGCTTGCTTGTTGGTTCCGATTATCGGTATTGGATTATATCCTAAGATGTTAACCCAGGTTTATGATTCAACTACGATACAGCTAACTGCAAGGCTACGTGATGCAGTGCCAACAATAGCACAAAAAGAACCAAGCGCTGTCTCGTTAAAGGCGCCTGCGCTTAGTGAATAATATGTCGTATAGACAATAACTGAAGAACGATAAAACTTGAATTTATGTGTAGGTAGGACTAACGGTGCCTACCTTTTTTTCATGTTAAATATTTTAGTCAAATATTTTCTTTATGATAATTTTCTAATTAATCTGGGAATAATAAATTTAGATAAATAAGTAGATGTGTGTTCAGTCTTGGTATATAAGTCAAAACCGCTTTTTTATTTTTACCACAAAGACACAAAGTACACAAAGTACACAAAGAAAAAAGAGGTGTTTTAGAGGCTTATAACCAGAATTTAAATACGGAAAATTATTGTACATCAAGTATTACTCGTCAATATGGAAGTGTTAATTTTGTTTATCTTTTTAGCATTGGTAATTAATTCAGATATCAATCGTTACCATAAACCAGATAAAAAGAAAAAGATAGAAACAATAGAGTTTAGCATTGAGGATTTAAAATTCAGTTGCGAGAAAATTCTTAAACGTGTTGATCAAATGACTGGACGACAATTTGAAGAATTTTTTGTATTTCTTTTGAATAGTCTTGGATACTATGCATATGTAACTAAAGCTACAGGAGATTTTGGAGCAGATTCTGTAATTATGATAGATAATCTTAGAATCGTTGCTCAAGTAAAAAGGAGCAGTAAGCATGTTGGAGGTAAAGCTGTACAAGAAGTTTTAGGAGCAATTAAACCTTACCATGCAGACCGAGGCTTAGTAATTACTAATAATTTTTTCACTCAAGATGCTCAAAAAATCGCCAAATCCAATAATATCGAGTTATGGGATAGGACTATATTGATAGAATTGATAGAACAAGCTCAAAGTAAGTTGGGTTTTCGTTAAACTTTTAATTGGGTAACTGCGATGTTGCCTGAAAAGCAAATTTCAACATCGCTTCCTGAAGTTCGTTCACGTTTACTGTATTCTCCAACGTAATAAAACTCATTACCTTCGATACGGTAATTTACTGGTAGGGGTTTGGTACAAGGTTGGCAAAATATAATTTTTGGTTCTGGTTCTCCAGGTTGGTGGTGCGGTAAGTTTACGTTCCAAAATGTGCCAGGTTCAAAAGGTAGGTTGAATAAGTTTTCTAATACTTTTTCTGTAAACTTTGATGCTGCATCCCAGTTGTAGTTGAGTTTACTTTTACGGTAGTGTGAAATAGCAATACCAGGTATACCAAGCATTGCAGCTTCCCTAACTGCCGCTACAGTTCCGGAAATATACGCATCAACACCGAGATTTCCTCCAGCGTTGATACCTGATAGAACAAATTTGGCGCCGGGGCAAATATGAGTTAGCGCAATTCGAGAACAGTCTGCGGGAGTGCCACCAATGGCGTATTCACGTTCGGAGCGACGTAAAAGTGGTATTGAGTGGGTAGTGGTTACTTGATGACCACAACCTGACTGATGATCCTTGGGGGCAGCGATAATCGTGTCATATCCCTCTACGGCTTTTAACAGTGCTTGAATACCTGGAGCGTCGATACCGTCGTCATTGGTAAGAATTAAAGTCATGTGGAAGAGTAGGGTGTGTGACGCCATAACAATTATAAAATAAAACCAATGAACTAGTGGCGTCACGCACCGAACTTACCGTTAACAAAAATCAGCAAAAATCAATTGCTGCCCATTCGGGTTGACGATAGTAACGTGTCATATCGTCAAATTTGCGTAGCTCCGCACGATGTACTAAAAATTTGGGCAAATTTCCTAGCAATTTTTGATTTAAGTCGCTAATCGTCTCAACAAAAGACGCGCGGTTTAGATCTGGCGCCACTTCGCCAAAGTAACCCAAAGTAATATGAGCGGTTAAATGATAGTTTTGTTCAATACCTAAACTCATTAATTGTGGATTTTGGTATAAAGTGCGACGAAAGCTGATGATTTGCTCGTAGCTAGCGCGTTCAGTAGGTACTAAACAAACACCAATGGCTCTTGGCATTACCATTATTCCTAGTACTTCTAAATGAATCGGATTTGCAACTGGCGCCGTTTGCTTATAAGTATCAAATATATTGGCGCAGTAAGACTGTAAATTCGATTCGTAATTAGGGTTACGTATACACTCGTCGCGGTAAGCATTGTCCCAAATTAAATCAGCAACAGTTAAGTGAAAACTCGTAGACGGTACTGGAACAATAAGTTCAGATTTTCCAATGTTTATAGATAAATTAAGTAGTTGGGCTTGGTAGGACTGTAAATTCGTATAGAAATCAGCATTTTTAGCATCATCCTCACTTGGTGGGGTAATGATTGTATAGCCTGGGAATGGCGCCGCTTGTCTTTGTCCTGTTGGCGCCGCTTGGTATTTGTACGACTCATGGATGTGTTGAACTTGAGTTTGGTAGGACTCAGGCAACGTCATGCGCGCTAGTCGGTTTAAGTAAGTTTGATAATCGTCGTCCACCCTGTATTTACCTCGCACATCTCAGATATTGTACGCGCTGCTATTCAATATTGGTGGAGAGTTGTAAAAAGTATATAAGTTTCTTGGTTTTACTTAACTAGCAGTCATAAACGGGAACTGTATTTGGGTTAAAGAGCGTCAGGGGTGGAAAATAGTATCAAGTAACGTTGTTTCTGCTCTTCCCATTCTTGGATATTGGAAGTTAAAAATGGGTTGGATGTATTTTAATTTATTCAACCTATGCCTAGAACTCCGAACGAATACGTAGTACATATGATGATGGAAAGTGGTCACAGGGAGGAAGTGCGCTTCCCTACGATTCAAGAATTCCAAAAGTGGTACAGTGGCGAATTGATGCCCAAGGCTGCTTCAGATGATTTCATCAGCGTCCCCATTAAAAATATTCAAGGGGAATACATGGTTGTCCGACCCTCAAAAGTTGTGGCAATCCGCGTTGAGCCTATTTTTAGCTCTAGTGTTGAACGATTTAGTTAAAAGATGAGAAAAACGCTTGCTTTACTTTCTTTGAGTCTAGGTATTGCTGCTGTCGTACCACTTTTATCAGTGGTTGCTCAGGTGCCAATTTTACCTCCAATACGAATTCCCAGTAGCCCACAGTTACCACCATCACAAGGACAACCACCAGTTCTACTACCACCTGGTGGGGAAATTGTTCAACCTGTTCAACCGCTCAAACTTACCAAATTAGACATAAATTGTCAGCCCGCGCGGGGTTGTTTGGGTTGGGATGAGCAGCTTTTTTGGAGTCAGGGCAAGCCAGGAGACCGTCAGGCATTACTGAGGTCAATTGATAATAGCTTGCGCTATTTGAATACACCAAAGGCTGCTACAGTGTATCAAAATTTCCCTGTCGAGGGAATTACGCTTGATCGAGTACGCAGAAGTTTAGTGCGGTTTCGGCAGTTGGTCGTTAGCACTAAGTCGCCTGCACAACTCCAAACAGCAGTTAAACGAGAGTTTGATTTTTACAAGTCAATCGGTAATGACGGTCAAGGTACTGTAAAATTCACTGCTTACTATGAGCCTGTTTACACTGCTAGCCGTGTTCGCACTAATCAGTATAAATATCCTCTTTATCGAGTTCCGCAAAACCTTGACCAGTGGGCAAAACCTCATCCAACACGAGTGCAACTCGAAGGGGAAGATGGGTTGCTAGGTAATAAAAGCCAATTGCGTGGTTCTGAACTGTTGTGGTTTCGTGACCGTTTAGATGCCTATATGATTCACATTCAAGGGTCAGCTCAACTAAGACTAACTAATGGTTCGACAACAAGCGTCGGATATGCAGGTGCCACTGACTATCCTTGGACTAGTATTGGTAAGGCATTAATTAAAGACGGCAAATTAGACCCTCAAAATGCTACGATGCCTGCTTTAATTAGTCATTTTCGCCGTGTACCAAAAGACTTAAATGTTTATTTACCGAAATGGGAACGCTTTGTTTTCTTTAAAGAAACTGGCGGTGAACCTGCAGGTGGTAGTATTGGCGTACCTGTAACAGCCGAACGTTCGATTGCTACTGATAAGTCACTAATGCCTCCAGGCGCCCTTGCTTTAATTAACAATACTTTCCCATTTCCTGCACCTGGTGGAGGTATGGTAAGGCGCCAAGTTAGTCGTTTTGTTCTTGACCAGGATACTGGTAGTGCAATAAAAGGCCCTGGTAGAGTTGATTATTTCATGGGTACTGGTGAAATGGCTGGCAATAGAGCAGGTGTTACTGGTGGTAATGGGCAATTGTATTATTTACTTTTGAAATAGCAATTCCAACAAATAAATTAATATCTTGTGGAACGGGCATCCTTGCCCGTCCTACATCTCTGATTCAAGCTATAGTGCTTTCATAACAATATAGAAAAAAACACCTGTGTTTCCTCTATACGACGAAAATCCAACGCGAATCACTCCGTACATTACTTACGGATTGATAGGTATTAATGTATTAGTGTTTTTGCACGAAGTACGCCTGTCTGATGCGGAGCTTAACCAATTTTTACAGCTTTATGCTGTGATTCCACGCCAACTAACTCGGTTCCCTAATACTGAATGGGTAACATTATTTACGTCGCAATTTTTACATGGTGGTTGGTGGCATCTTGGTTCTAATATGCTGTATTTATGGGTTTTCGGTAATAACATCGAAGACCGTATGGGTCACTTTAAGTATCTAATTTTCTATTTATGTTGTGGTGCCCTAGCTGCGTTATGTCAGTGGATAATTGGTATTGATTCTAATATTCCTTCTTTGGGCGCCAGTGGTGCAATATCGGGAATTTTAGGCGCCTATCTAATTCGCTTTCCGCAAGCACAGGTTGTAACTCTGGTATTTATATTTTTTTTCGTAACTACGATTCGTCTACCAGCATTGGTACTAATTGGGCTTTTCGTAATTAATAACGTCGTGTCCGGTTTGGCTAGTTTACAAGCAGCAGCTAATATGAGTGTGGAAAGTGGAGGTGTTGCCTACTGGGCGCACATTGGCGGGTTTGTTTTTGGTATTATTCTTGGTCCAATTTTTGGTCTGTTTAAGCAAGATGAATATTAGTTATAAGTGCTGAGTTGAAAGTGCTGAGTGCTGAGTTTATGTTATAAGTTTAGAATTTTTACTCAGCACTCAGTACTCAGCACCCTACACTCTTTTGCCATTTACTGTGACTTTATCTTCTTCAAGGGTTGTTTTTAATGGTTGAGAGGTAATAACTACATCTTCTGCACCGTTGACGACGGCGCCTATTAAGCCCATTTCGGATTCAACTAGCTGGTCAACAGCTTCGCTAAATACGTTTTCTTGAGTGAAGTTGGGTCGCGCGACCATGATTATACCGTCGCTGTAAGGTTGAATTAGTAAGGCATCATTTGATAAACCAAGAGGGTTTGAGTCTAAGATGACGAAATCAAACCGTGCGCGCCCGTCTTCCATTAGGCGCCGCATCTCACTTGACTCAAGAATTGCTGCTGAATTTCTTACAGGCCCCGGACAGGGAACTATATATAGGTTCTCAATTTCGGGAACAAGACGGACACATTCGCCTGAAGCGTAATAACGTAGCGGTTCACTCAGAGCATCTGGGTCTATACTGACTCCTAGAGATTCACAGTAGGAAGGAGAACGTAAATCTGTTTCAATGATTAAAGTCCGTTTTCCGGCACGCGCGCAAGCTATTCCTAAATTGTAAGAACTGACTGTTTTTCCTTCTCCTGTTCCTGTACTCGTAACCAATACGACTTTGACATCACTACCACCGATTCGACGCAAATTACTGCGGAATTTCTCGTATATTTCCAGATAACCAGAATCAGGTGAAATAATTACAGGTACTGTATTTTTACCGTAGGTCTCAAATGGTAGCAAAGGTAATTCTGCCAGCAGTGCGACTTCTTTTTGCTTCAAATTGTCGCGAATATCTTCTTTGGTTTTGAAGGTTCCTTCGAGTGAACCAAGTAAGAATATTACCCCTCCTCCAATAATTAGACCAAAGACTAAACCTGCTGCCAGGGTTACGGGAACGCTTTTTGGTGGTTTGACATTTTCAATAATTCTTGGTGGACGAGCTATGCTTAAGCTACTTACGGTTTCTGCTTCGGCTGCTTTAGCATCGGTGAGCTTAACCTGCATCTGGTCGAAGATAGATTTTTTGAGAATTATTTGCTGTTCTAAACGCGAGCGTTCGAGTTGTTTATTAGGTATTTGAGCATATTGTAGACGCAGTACACTTTCTTGACGAGTTTCGTTACCAAGTTGCTGTTTTAATGTATCGCGAGTCGTTTGCAGCGCTACTAACTGATTTGCTAGTTCTTGACGCGCGGGGTCTAAATTATTACGAGCAAGTTGGTCTGTAACTGTTCCAGGCAAAGGTGCAGCGTTACCACCACCAGTAGCGACTTGTGCTTTACGGTCATTGAATAACTTCTCAGTTGCTTCGAGCTGGCGCCTCAACTGTACCATTGCAGGATATTCTGCTCGTACTTCTTTTTTGAGAGGTTCCATTTGGGACTTAATTTGAAAAATTTGTCCTCGCAAATTATTTAAAATTGGGTCTGCACTAAGCGCTGATGCTACGTATGCTTGGGTTGCGTCCATACCCAACTTACCTTGCAAACTCCGAATTTGAGCATCAATACCAATCAAAGTTTGCTGCAACTGACGCTGCTGGTTTTGACTGTTTGTTACAGCACCAAGTAAACTGCCGTTTTCTGCTGCTAAAATTGCTGGACGTTCAACGCGGTCGTACTGCTCAAGCTTTTTCTCTGCTGCTTCGAGTTCTTTCTTCGCATTCGGTAAGCGTTCGTTAATTTTTCCAATAATTGATTTTAATTGTCCGGTGTTGCGCTCGCCGCTTAATTTCACCGATTCTTGCAACATTGTCGTCAAAACTTCTGCTGTTCTTTCACGGTTACTATCCTGATACTTAATTTCTATAATATTTGATTCTAAATCACCTGTTTTCGTGCGCTTCGGAAATTCAATGGCAATTGTGTTTGCCAACTGCTGTGGTTTTAATTTTGTTTTTTCCACCAATGCGCGTACTATTGGTTCAGAAAGTAAATCAGCTTCGGTTAAAGTTTGTCCTTTCTGCTGAATTTGAGTACCTATTGCTGAGAAAGAGATTGGTGGACCAGTATAAGCAAGTGCAGCATCTCCTTGGTAATTTGCAGGTGGGTCTGGTTGCATTGCGACTACCGTCGAACCTGCAACAACTAGCGCAAAACTAGCTAGTCCAATCCACTTATATTTATCAAATGCGATTAGGTAGCGTTTAACAATCGGTGGTGCCATTTGTCCTGGGTTAGGAAAGGGGAGGGTTGGGGGTGGGTCGGAGTGTTTGATTAAAACCCGTTTCCACCAAGGGTTTCAAAAAATCGAATAAATGACTGTACGTCAAAAAACGGTTTTGTGATTGTACTCAACACGTTGGTAATTTTACCAAGCAAGTTTCGACCAACTACAATAACATCATTGTCTTGAAGTGGCACGTTTTGCGTTACATCTCCTGATAGCGCCTTTTTTGCATCAAGTCGTTGTGTTATAGCTTTACCGCGTTCTGGGTCAAATCTGATCAGTGCAATATCACTAAGATTAGCATTGTCTGGATTGATTCCCGAAATCGCATCTACAAAGTTACTTCCATTCGGCAGTGCTTGTGTTGCCAGACCTCCACCCGCATAATTTAATATGCGTATACGAATTTGCGGCACTGCTAGGGAGGAACGTGCGACTAAATTACGGTCATAGCCTTCCGAAGTTCCGACTTCTCGACGCGGTATTACGATAGAATCACCGTCCTGCAAGCGCAAATTCGGAACTGTACCGCCGTTTTGTATCGAAGCATACAAGTTGATGTTCTGGGAAATCACAGTGCCATCAACTAGGCGCCTTCGGACTTGTACTTGTCGCAAATCAGCCATCATTGTTGAGCCACCTGCAACTAAAAGAGCATCTCCGACGCGAGCTACTCCCGAACTAACCGGATAAATACCAGGTCGAGAAACTTCACCACTCACAGTGATTTGCACAGGTCGCGGTGAACCTATAGATACAGTGACTACAGGCTGTACTAATATTTTACTCAATCCCAAGCGAATTTTTTCTTGAGCTTCTTCTAACGTCAAACCTTGCACGGAAATAGTTCCCAACTGCGGTATAGGGACATTACCCTCGGAATTAACGAGAGCTTGAAATGTTTGTTCAGGACGCTGTCCCGCTAGCGTTAGTGTTACTACTGGGTCTACAACATAGCGATTATAGCCCGCGCGGATTTTTTCTTGTGCTTGGTCTAGCGATAAACCCTGTAAACGTACTGTTCCTAGTAGTGGTATCACGATATTACCCTCTGGATTGATTCCCGCGCTAAAGCTTAAATCAGGGAAGCGTAATACCGAAACTGAGATCGCATCTCCTGGTCCTAATATATAACGACCAGGAGGACGTTGAATAAAGATGTTGAGAACATCACCAGCCCCTATATAGTAGCGATTAAACTGTGGGGAAATAGCGTCATTGATATCTAACGGTGCAAACTCAACACTTGATGGAGGTGGAGCAGGTTGTAAGGGTGATGATTCTCCTGTGGGTTGTAAGGATGGTTGTCCTATAGGTTGTGAGGGTGGAGGTAGAGGTTGTAGAGGTGATGGTGTCGTCTTTTGGTTGCCTTGAGCGAAAGCTGTTTCTTGAGCAACTGTTGCAAAAAAAACTGCGACTTGAAGACTAGCGAAACACAGAGCGCGATACCCAAGTATTTTCCGATTCAGAGACATAAATTTTGATACTATAAACCTTTTGGGAGTATTTTAGGCGCCTTTAAGGATATTTGACTCTCCGCTCAATAGAAAGTGTTCCCTATCTTGTTTGAGAGGTTCAAGAAGAACTAGATATCTCAAATTGGGAGAGGCGCCTATACGGTTATAAGCTGAGTATTATTTAATTGCTATTCTTAAATGGATTAAGCTAAAAATTAGATGCTTGAAACAGTACACTCAAACAATTTATCGTCAAATATTTACATAAACAATACCAATTTTTTCTGAATATGCTTGTTTGATTACAAGACATTATGGTGTAGAGACGCGATTAATCGCGTCTCTACGTGCGTCTCTACATTTTTAAATGATGCCTTCCATGAGGCGGGTTTGTACGGCTTGACCTAATGACTTAACTTGCTCCCATGTTGGGTCTATTTGCCCTAATGGTTCGATTGGTACTTGGATACTGACGGCAACCCAAGCTGCACGCTTTTTATGCCATCTTGCAGCTTGGTCGGCAAGGAACCATTTTAATTGTGAAGGGTTTCCACCATCTGACCAGGCATACCACTGTAATACACTAAAGGTTTGCTGTCTTGTTGAGCCACGAAGAAATCTAGCTTTGATTGTTACATCGGTTTTGACGTTTGAACCTGCTGGTGGTTTGACCGTAAATTCAACCGCGCGTTCCTGAGCAGTGTCCCAGCGCCAAAAACTACTTACCTCTGTCCATTCAACTTGAGGTTGATCAGCAGGCCCGTTTTGCGGTAGCAATAGTAAGAAAGCTTGGGAAGCGCCTTTTTGAATTGCTTGTAACGACCATTTGCGCTCACCTATTTCGCGTTCGCTTTGTTCAGTCGTTTGCCATCCCGGAATGTTTAAACCTTGATGACGTATTTGCCTTAACTCTTTTAGTGTTGGAACTGGAGGAGGTTGTTTCCATTCCCACTTACCGCTCAAATACCCTGGTACTGCTCCTACTATTAGCAGTAGCAACAACAATAAAAGTGCTACCAGTTGGGGATACTGGCGTTCTTTTACAAGTTTAGATAAAGAAACCATTAATAAAAACGCTTATTACAAAAATTACCTTACTTCAAGTATAAATATGACACCTCCAACTGTCAGTAAGTGTCCCGTAGGATAGGCATCCCGCCTGTCCGAGGCATCTTACCTGTCCGAGGCATCTTACCTATCATACGAATACATACGGACAGGCGGGACACCTATCCTACGGTGAGGTACTTAAAGCTTTTACTATGTTTGGGTAGTTGTTGTATTCCGCGAGCATTCGCGCTGTGTATCCACCTTGATTTTTTAGATTTACGTCGGCACCTGCTTTGAGTAAGATTTGTAATGCTGGCATTTGTCCACGTGATGCTGCCCACATTAATGGTGTTGCTCCTGCTTGGTCTTGAAAGTTAACGTCGGCGCCTGCTTCTACTAAAGATTGAATGATGGTTGTATGACTACGTTCAGATGCTTTAAGTAAAACACTTTTATCTTCTGCGGTTGTGACGTTGGGGTTGGCACCAAAATCTAATAGCGTTTTTACTATGTGAGTGTGTTCTTGTGCGACTGCAAGCGTTAAGGGTGTTTCATTTAAGTTACTAAGATTAACATCGGCACCGTGTCGTAGTAAGGCTTCAACGATTTGATTGTGCCCTTGTAGTGCTGCTACTAATAGTGGAGTATCACCAATTTTGTTTTTAATGTTGACATTCGCGTTGCGGTTGAGCAATACTTCCGTGACATCGCTATATCCTTCTACAACAGCTAGATGAAGCGCAGTTTCACCGTCTTCGTCTTGATGGTTAACGTCGGCACCTGCTTGAAGCAACAGCGATGCAATGGCACTATTTCCTGCTGCTGCTGCCGCCGATAATGCTGTTCCCCCATCTTGGTTTTGTAGCTTTACATCTGGAGCGCTTGCTAATAACGTTTGAATAATATCGATTTTTCCAGCGTCTGCTGCTAACATCAACGCGCTTTCACCATCGGAGTCTTGACTGTTTATATCGGCGCCCGCTTGTAATAGTAATTCTATAATCGGAATATTACTTTGTTTAACTGCTAGTCGCAGTGCTGTATCCGAGTCGCTATCTTTTATGTTTGGGTCGGCACCCTTTGCCAAAAGTATTTGTACAACTTCAATATTACCTTTGAGCGTTGCCGCCATTAATGCTGTACTACCGTCTTCGTTAAGTGCATTAACATCTATATTTTTAACCGCAACAAGTAATTTCACAACATCTATTTGATTTGCTGCCGCAGCAAGCATTAATGCCGTTAAACTATACTGCTTCCTTTTTAAGTTAATATCTGCTCCCGCTTCTAATAGCGCACGGACAACTTCGACATAACCGTAGTTCGCAGCATACATCAATGTACTTGTACCGTTACGCGAATCGCGTGCGTTTACATTAGCACCCGCAGCTAAAAGCATTTGTACTTTCTTAATGTCGCCACTTTGCGCGGCTGACAGCAGCAAAACGTCTTGATTCATGTTGTAATTGATAGTTAGGAGTGTAGGGTGTGTGAAGGCTACAATAATTCTTAAACGAAGTAATTATCTAGTAGCCTTCACGCACCGTAAGTAAAATCTTCTAACTCAAAGATTACCTGGTTAGCGTGCCACAAGTACACCGAATGTTAAGCTGGTGAAACAAAATTATCTTGATTGTATTCTTGTAGCTGAATTGGTTGAGCTTGGACGCGCGCTGTTTAGGATAAACGCTTAAACTAGTACATTACGGCGCAAATGAAGCTACCATTTCAAATGCTTGAAAAGGCTATTTTATAAGATTTCTTTCTTTTGCCTTTTTACTTTTTACTTTTGCCTTGTTGTACTAGTGTGGTTCGTGTCAATAGTTTTGGTTTTGTAGCATAGGCGTCCCGCCTGTGCGTCTGGTCAGGCGAGACGCCTAACCTACCAAAATTAATGACACGAACCACTAGTATAAAAATTCTACTATTCTTGTAGGAGAGGGGTTAGCGGTGAGGTGAAAAGTTAGGCACGTTTCCGGAATGCTAAATTTGGGAGTTGAAGTTATCAGCATTGAATTTGAGTTGCAAAAAATACAATGCAATTAAGATTCGAGTATTAATGCTTGAATAAGTGTTACACCAACAATACCAAGCAATATTAAGTCACAAAGTCTGGATAAGTTGCATATAATATATATAGTGATGTAATAAATATATATACCAAGTATATGTAGATTATCTACCCAACATGTCTAAAGAATAAGTTGGTTTTCTAACATTTTGTATTATTCAATCATTTTTAAATATTAAACGGCACGGAGGGGAAGTTATGATTATCAGTTCTGACGCTAAAACCAAGGATATTACTACTACAAACAATATGATAGCGAATACGATGGGAACGGAGGGAGAAGAGAGTAAAGATTGTTTTCAAGCTGATGATGTAATTAACTGGGAAGTACTTGGTAAAACGTTAACTTCTTTGCCAACAACATTTTTAGTGTGTTCGCGTCAAGGTCTTACAGCTCAGGTTAGTATTGCTTCTGGGTATTTGTTAAGAGTAGATCAAACATCAACTGAACCATTATATTTTCAAATTGGTGATGCGTTATTGTCTACAGGTTATGGAAATCCTGGTCCAATAACACTGGTGTTTGAACACCCTATATATGGTGTCAAGATGAAAATTCAACCTGATGTTACCGATGACTCTGAATATTCTGCCTCTGTAGAAGCATTCGACCGTTTAGACTGTAGCATTGGTAAAACTAAACACACAGCGCTGACACAAACACTTGATAATGGCGCCATTGATTTATCTCTATTAGACCCTAAAGGTCGAGTTAAAAAGATAGTAATATCCGCGAAAGAACAAGGTTTTCATCGACCTTTTGTTATTAATACAATGGAGTTAAAAACTGTATAGATTTTAATCCCCCTGAGTCAGGGGGATTATATTTATGAATTTATTGCTAAACTTGCTAATTCCATAATTTTTTCAAAGTCATAATTCCGCGCGAGGTTTTGCAGAAAGTTGAAGAGCGAATTTTCAGTTACAGATATTTGTTCGACTAAGTTCAGAATTAAATTATCGCTACAACTTGCAGCAGTATGGTATAATTCCTCTAACAATTCACTTGGCAACTTAGACAAAAGTTGAACTGCTTCTGCATCTGATAACATGGGTTCAAAAGAGTGAATATCTTCGCACTTGTTGCTCGTTGTATCCTCATAGAGGTATTCAAGCTTGAGATGCTGTTGAATTTTTTCGAGTAGTAATTCTTCGCGGAAAGGTTTATTGATAAAATCATCACACCCAGCTTGAACAATAGCCTTGCGCTGTTCGGAGAAAACATTAGCGGTAAGAGCTATAATGATTGGGCAATATGGCAAAGACGTAGTTTTTTGTACGGAGCGTCGCTTAATTTCTCGCGTTGCAGCATAACCATCCATCGTTGGCATTCGTAAATCCATTAATATTAAGTTTGGTTGCCATTCAGTCCATATAGAAATTGCTTCTCTTCCATTCACTGCTTCTTTAACTGCAAAACCAATTGATGTCAGTAATTTAACGATAAATATACGGCTATCTTCAGCATCATCGACGACAATAACCCGATAAGTAGGTTGGTTCGGCGCCAAACCGATAATTGGTTTTGTAAGAGAGTTGGTAGAAATATCGTTTGAAAGTACAGGTTGAATTTCAATATCAAAAGTAAATGTACTGCCAACATCAGGGGTACTGTTGACCCAAATATCACCTCCCATCATCTTGACGTATTTACGACTGATTGTTAAACCTAAACCAGTTCCTTGCTGCGATTTTCTACCTGTTTCGGTTTGTCCAAACGCTTCAAATACTAGCTCAATCTCTTTTGGAGAAATACCAGGTCCTGTATCTGTAACTTCAAATACTAGGAATTGCGGTTCCCCTTGTCTTAGAGAGACGCGCAGTGTAACGCTACCACTAGTTGTAAATTTTATGGCGTTGCCTAGAAGATTTAATAAAACTTGGCGAAGTTTACTGTCATCGGTTTGGATATACTGAGGAATATTACTATCATATTCAAATGCTAGTATTAAGCCTTTACTTGTTGCTCGAAATTGCAACATCTCTTTGAGTGTGTTGAGTAAGCTGATTAAATCAAAGCTACTTATATTAAGGTGACTCTGACCCGCTTCAATTTTGGACATTTCTAAAATGTCGTTAATGAGAATGAGGAGATGCTCGCCTGCACGGTTAATAATTCCGAGGTCTTGCTGTTGTTCTTCAGATAAATTTTTGTCGCGACTCATTAACTGCGTAAATCCCAGAATAGCGTTGAGTGGTGTTCGCAATTCATGACTCATCGAAGCAAGAAATTCTGTTTTCGCGCGGTTCGCTGCGTCAGCGGCAACAGCAGCTTGTTGTAGTGCTTGTGATTGAAGTTGTGTTTGTGCTAATAGTTCTGCTTGTTGAAGTGCAACACCAAGTTGGTTGCCAATTTGAACTACTATATTAATTTCTCCTGTTTTCCACTGACGTGGAGTGCTGTTTTGATAGCAAGCGAGTAACCCCCAAAGTTTGTTGCCGCAAAATATAGGTACTGTAATATATGCTTTAGCTTGGAAGCGTTCCAGCAGTTCGATATAGCAAGTGTCAAATCCTGCACTATATATATCTGGAACACACAAAAAACTGGTGCCACGATTGTATGCTCCTCCTTGACTATTTTGAAGGTAGGTGTCAATAACTTTATCGCTACTGTTCATGTTTTGTACTACACAAGTATCTGTATTGAGGACGCCAACTGCGAAGTTGGGGTCGATTTGGTGTTCGTTCATAAGTGACACCCAACCTGGACTCACAGATTCAGCAACGAATTGCCCACTCCAGTCAGTATTAAAACGGTAAACAACAACACGGTCACAATTAATAACTTCTCGCAATTGCTCGGTTGTGGCAGCAAATATTGTTTCTAAATCAAGCGTTTGCCGCATTCGTTGAATTGCCTGCGTTATCGTGCGCTCACGTTCAGCACTTTCATGCAAAGCTGAAAAAGCGTCTTTTAGCTCGGTAATATCTGTAATTGTGCCAATACAAGCTTTTATTTCTCCATCTTCGCCGATTTCTTGTACCGCTTGGGCAATTACCCATACAATTGTACCGTCTGGACGAATAAATCTATGCTCTAATCGATATAAAGTTTGATTAGACATGGCATGATTCCAAGTAGCAAATATAGAGTCGCACTCGTCTGGATGAAGCGCTTTTGTCCAACCTTTACCTAACCCAGACTCAAATGACATACCAGTAATTTCCAACCAGCGCTGGTTGAAGTAAAAATAATTTCCTTGGATATCGCATTGAAAAACACCAACGGGAGAAGCTTCGGTTAAAATTTTATAGCGTCGCTGGCTTTCACGAAGTGCTAATTCAGCTTGCTTACGGCTGCTAATATCTTTAATAACACCAATGGTAAATTTCGATCTTACCGAACTGTCTCGGACTAACGACATACTCAGGTTTACCCATACAAAATCCTGATTTTTACGAATTAGCCGTATTTCTAGCGAGTCAGTATGAATTTGATTCGCCAAAAGTTGCTGTATGTATTCATGTGTACTAAATAAATCTTCGGGGTGGGTGATATCACCAACACGAAGCGTTAATAGTTCTGAAGAGGAATATTGCAAAATTTCGCATAATTGAGGATTAACGCGCGCGAATCGATTATCTAATTCGATTTCCGCGATACCAACAGCGGCGTTTTCAAAGATAGCGCGGTACTGAGCTTCGCGCTGCTGTAATGCCTCTTGAGTACGTTTTAGGTCAGTGATTTCCACAATCACTATTCCAACTCCGTAAGGGCGCCTATTTTCTCCAGGGATAGCAAAGTAAGAAGCTAAAAAATAACGTTCTGAGTTGATATCCTCAAGGGAGTAAGTATTTAATTCTTGGCAAAATATTGATTCACCTGTTTGTAATACTTGCTGAAAAATAGGTTCGATTGCACCTGCAACTTGGGGGAATACTTCATATATGGATTTACCATTATGTTCTTCAACAGTTAACCCATTAATTTGTGCTAATAATTCGTTAACCTGCACAAAACGCATTTGCTCATCTAAAATGCATTCACCAACAGAAGCATTATTAAAAAAGGCATTTAAGCGCGCTTGATGAATGGCTAATTCACGCTCTAATTTTTTTTGCTCTGTAATATCTTTATGCGTTCCAGTTAAGCGTAACGGTTCACCAGTTTCACTATAATTAAAAATTTTCCCACACGATTCAATCCATTTCCAATCACCCGATTTAGAACGCATTCTAAATTGAACTTTATAAACTTGGACGATGCCAAGTAAATGTTGTTCTAAAGCAGTATTCACTGAGTGTAAATCTTCAGGATGAACTAGTTCAATAAAAGCATCGCGTGTGTTAGGAATATCACCCGACTCATAGCCTAGCATTTTTTCCCAACGCCAATCACGATAAACTGTACCGCTTGCAAGATTCCAGTCCCACATTCCTAAGTCACTAGCTTCGAGTGCTAACTGTAATCGTTCTTCACTTTGTTGTTGTGCGGCTTCAGCGATTTTTCGTTCAGTAATATCTCTAGCGGTTCCTAGTATATATTGTTGCTCTTCAATCTCGATTAATTCGGCACTAAATAACATTGTTTTTATTTCATTATTGGCGCCACGCAATTCAATCTCATAGTTACGAATTGTGCGACCAGAGCGCAAAATATCAATAATTGTGGTACACTCTTCATAATTGCTCCAAATATTAATTTCCGAAGCACTAAAACCAATCACTTCGGAGCGCGCGTAGCCAAATACACGACAAAAGTTATCGTTAACTTCGATATAACGAATATCAGGAAATGAAACAAGAGCAATAGGGTCAGGAGATGAGCGAACGAGTAGTGCTAATTTAGCTTCTTCTTGACGAGCTTGTTTTGCTAAATTTTTTTCTGTATCTAATTCAAAACGAATTTTATCGAAGATGCGTTGGGACAAGTAATTCGATTCAATTTGTTTAGACGCGCGTAGCTGACTTAAAATAATTTTCTTTTCTTCACGCTCAATACTTAGCTCTCTATTTTTTACTTCTAGCTCTTTTTTGAACTGAATAATTTTGAGCTTATTTTTAATTTTAACCTTGAGTTCTTCTAAGTCTAATGGAGTTTTTAGATATTCAATTTTATCGACATCGAGATTGATTAATTTATTCCTTAAATCCATAAGTATATGATTACTAGCAATAAAAATAATTTCAATCTCTAAAAGTTGATTATTTATTAGCTGATTATTTGTTAAACATTGGAATATTTCAAATCCATCAATATCCTTTGTCACGTCCACAAGCATCAAATCTGGAGGTGATGTAAGCAATACGGCAATAACTTGTTGAGTCGAATTAACTATTTCAATATATATATTTTTTATTTGAATAGTATTACTGACAGATACAAAATCTCTGATACGGTCTTGTGTACTTGCAGCTAATAAAATTTTAATATTCTCTTTAAACATGAGTAATAAACTTGTATTGGTAACGAATTTATAAAACAAAATAACTTGACGAGTTAGTTGGCGCTATGAAACCAATAATTTATAATACTATATACTCGCTTCACACTTCGTTACAATTAATATTATATTACATCGAAAATACTCATCGTGTAAATAGATCCACAGAGCAAAGTTTTAAGAGTAAGCTGTTTGACTTAATAATTTGAATTATTAGAGCTTATTATTAATTTTAAAAATATTTTTAAAATATATGTAGTGTGGGCAGTGCCCACCTTACATTTAAGCTAAAAACGCAACCAAGTTTTCTGTACATAGGCAAAAATACCCAATGCGATTGCGAGAGCGAACAGCAGCCAAATGATACCTCCAGGGATTGCGGCTAAAATGCCGACTTCAAAACCTCGTAATACCCAGACAGCCAAAGCAATACCAAAAAACATTCCACAGGATTGCGTTAGTAAACGGTTCAATTTAGAAGACTGTGACACTGGATTCTCCTTTGACTCCTATAAAGATTTCATGAAGTATAAATAGTTATCTTTCTTTTTTGCTTTTATTAACGATAAGCTAACATAGTTTGCTAGATCAAAATTGTGTTTCGCGCCCGTGAAGAGCGATTTACGATTTTGAGATACTAAGCTGGAGTATGGGTTGGAGGCATTCGTTATGGGTTTTGTGTTATTGTAGCGTCTAAAATAGCTGGTATGTGAATTTCATGTCGTTTATTTAAAGGAGTGCTTCAGTATTTTTACATAAAAATCATACAAATGATATCAATGACATATTTTTGGTAAATTTTTGGGAATAATGACACTAGAAAAGACGATTTCCGGACAATGTAGATATTGTAGTGGAACAAATAATTAGCGGGTTGCTTTTTCTAGAGTCTACCAGTTCTTACTTTTAAATGATTTTTAAGTTTTAGTAAATGTGTTGAGGAGTGACTAGAATTATTATGTCTGCATCTTATACTTCTAATTCGGTAATATACACCTCTGGAACCGCTTGGAGTCCAGATAAGCAGGCTAGAGTAATTGAGGGAGAAGTTTTTGTTGAAACTTCCGCTCATAGTGCTTGGGGAGGTGCTGTGACAGCGTGGATGTATTTGCCGATGAAGCGAAACCAAGTATGGCAACAACTAACAGACTATCCTCGCTGGGTACAGTATTTCCCAGACGTAACAAAAAGCGAGATACTACAACGTGGTGAAGTAAAACGTCTGTATCAAGCAGCACAAAAAGTATTTTTATTTTTTACAGCGCAAGTAGAAATTTACTTAAACGTGGTAGAAGAACTAGGTCAGCGTATCCAATTTCGACTAGAGAAAGGAACTTTTCACGAGTTTACGGCAAATCTTGAGCTTCAAGACTTTGGTAATGGCACCCTTCTCAAGTACGCTGTCCAAGCAACACCAACAATTCCCGTGCCATCAATTTTAATTCAACAAGCGATGAATCTCGAATTGCCTGCTAATATGCGTAAAATGCGACAAGTGCTAATGTTAGGTCAATAATCACGCATGTCTCAGGCAAACGAAATTCTAGACTTTTGGTTCGGTAGTTCTACTGATTCAAATTACGGCAAACCCAGAAAGGTTTGGTTTTCTAAACAAGCGGAGTTCGATAATGCCATCCGAACCCGCTTCCTTAAAGATTATGAAAAAGCTGCATCAGGGTATCTTGATGAGTGGAAAGGGGCGCCTGACACATGTTTGGCGCTCATTTTGTTGCTCGACCAGTTTCCTCGCAATATATTTCGTGATACATACGAAGCTTTTGCAACCGACTGGGAAGCATTATCAGCAGCGCAACATGCTGTTAGAGAAGGTTATGACAGGTCATTATTGCCTGTACAGCGTTGGTTTATTTATCTGCCTTTTGAACACAGCGAAAACCTGGAGCATCAGAAGTGTGGCGTAGAGCTATTTAAACTTATCAGTGATGACCCTGACAGTAAAAGTACGATACAGTATGCTATTCGTCACATGGAAGTAATTGAGCGTTTTGGACGTTTTCCTCATCGCAACGCCATCCTAGGACGTGCTTCTACACCAGAAGAAAAAGAGTTTCTTAAAAAAACAAAGTCGAGTTTTTAGTAAAGAGTGCTGAGTGCTGAGTTATGAGTGCTGAGTGCTGAGTTAAGAACAACTCTTAACTCCTAACTCCTAACTCCTAACTTACTCAGCACTCAGCACTCAGCACTCAGCACTCAGCACTCATAACTAAAAGGCGCCGACTTTGGCTAATATGACGTAGATGGTTTTTAGAATTATCAGTACGTCGTACATTGGATGCCATTTCTTTTGATACTCCAAGTCTAAATCAACGACTGTCTCAAAGTCTTTTATCTGTGAGCGACCGCTAACCTGCCATTGACCAGTCATACCAGGTTTGACGTTTAACCTTTGCCAGTGACGCTGGTCATATTTCATGACTTCATCGGCAGTTGGTGGACGTGTACCAACTAAACTCATATCACCAACTAAAACGTTCCAGAATTGAGGAAACTCATCTAAACTTGAGCTTCGCAAAAAACGACCTATCTTCGTAACTCTAAAGTCGTTCTTGTTTTTAAAAAATAACCCGTTAGCTTCGTTGTCCACCAAGTTTTTTAAATGCTCTGCTTCGGACACCATTGAGCGAAATTTGCGAATCTTAAATGTTTTGCCATGCAACCCATAACGTTCTTGTACGAAGAAAATAGAACCAGGGCTGTCAAATTTTATCGCAATAGCTATCGGTATGAATACGATTGCCAAAATAATTAGCCCGACTATACTTCCCACGATGTCTAAACAACGTTTAAATTTAGACTTGACCGAGGGATGAGATTGAAGTTCCGGAACCCAATTAGAGGAAGCAGCACCCTGGACAATAGTTGTAAATAATATTTGATACATCGTCAAGCTGAATGTTTTACTAAAACGTATATCTACGTAGCCTTTTTAAAACTATAGACTTTGTTTTCGTAAACACAATTAGCATCAACCGTATATTCACTGAATCTTTATCAGTATTGAGCTAATTGTGAATTTTTTAAACCTTATATAAAGTTAATTTAGTATATCTTATGACGGATGAAAAATCTTTTTCTATATGCATCTCAAAAAAAGTTGTGTTATAGTTTACTACCATATAGGTACGTGTAACAAATATATTAGCAGGTGTATCAATTGTACTTCCCTTTTCAGGTAAAATACTTATCTAATCTCAATGTTTATGATATGCATGATAAAAATATTTTCCTTAATGTATCTAAGTTATTTGACTGTAATGTAAATTTGAGTTAGACAATAGAATCATATGTATAAAATATTGATTAAGTTTGTAAATTTGGTAGTAAATCTTACTGCCATAGTTATACGCGGATAATTGTGTGTTCCAAGACGGGTAGTAAAACTACTGTCCGCTCGCGCTATCGTTGAGGTGCAAAAGAAATGGTTGCTGTAGGATTTGATGCAAAAGTCGGTCGTTTAGAATCTATTGTCGAGCAAATTGGAGAAGCGGTACTTGCTACCACGGAAACAATTGAGCGGTTAGGAGACCGCGTTGACAATTTAAGTTGTCAAATTGAAGAGCAAGGAAAGCAAATTAAACAACAGGGTTATCAAATATTGGCATTGTGCGACGCTGTGCAAACTTTGGCTGAAACTCAGGATGACTCCCTGCAAAAGCTCTCCCAACTCACCCAAACTTTAGACCGTTTAACCAAGATGATTCAAGGTCAAGAATTGTAGGGTGCGTAACGCTATTAACAATTTATAAAACGAAGCGACTATCTGGTGGCGTTACGCACCAAAGCTCAGTTGCTACCTTTTTGGACAATTGCAGTAATAATGTACTAAAATAGTATATAGCCTTCGATTGTGTGCGAGTGAGGTGCGCGCGCACTTTGCTGAAGGAGAAATTATGCACTCGATTGTGCCAAGAGGAAGTATGGATATAAAATTAGGGTTTGGTTCAGTTCCAAAAGTGCAATATGTTTTTGTGAACCGAGAAGGTGATGCGTGTTGGTATAGTCTCTCCGAGGAGGGTAAACAAATACCAATTTATGAAAAAGCTTTAACAGGGTTAGTTACTGCGATTGAATGTAATAAAAGCGTTGAAACGCAGTACGGACTAACTTATAAAACCGACTTAGCAATTTTGGCGCCAACACCCTGTATTATTCGTTCTGGGAGAGAATCATACTTCTCAAAGAGTTTGTTACTATCGCTTGATGCTTTGACTGTAGAGCAATTGCGTCATCCTGTAACAATTGCGGTTAGTCCTGGTGATAAAACAGTAGTTTTTTGTAGTATTTATGACCCAGCTACATATCGAGTTGTCGATTTCAGTTGGGGTGGACACAAAGATATTGATTTTCAAGCGTTGGAAGAAAGAGTCACTTACAAAATTAGTCAAGTTGCTAACTCTGACCAAACCTTGACGGCGCCATTGCAAATTACAGCAAGTAAAAACACTGAAAGTAAAAACACTGAAATACGGGCGATGATGATGGTGCAAATTGATAAGTATTTAGCGCAGTTAAATTGGACACAAGAAATGGGACGTAAGTATTTACAGCAAAACTACGCTAAAACATCACGTCGCCAGTTGAACGATACTGAACTGTTAGATTTTACATTCCGTGTTATCGAACTGGCAGGAGTGCAAACTTCATTATCTATTGCTTCATAACAGTGCTGAGTACTGAGTAATGAGTGCTGAGTAATGAGTAATGAGTAATGAGTGCTGAGTAATGAGTGCTGAGTAATGAGTGTTAAATTTTAACTTTTATTCCGCGCCTCCGTACCTTCTAACTTTCTACTCAGCACTCAGCACTCAGCACTCAGCACTCAGCACTCAGCACTCAGCACTCAGCACTTTATTGTGTTCTACAGAGTTTGCGTTCGCTATCGTGTTGGGGGTCTTGCCAGGAGTACGCGAAGTGGCTGACTCCACGGACGCGGGGAGCAAATTGGCGAAGCGCTTGCATTTGAACTTCTAAAGGTGGGCGCCCACTAACTTTTTTTCCCCAACTACCTGCGATAGCTGGAATAACTTGTGTTTCGGGTTTTGCCATACTCAAAACGCGCTGTACTTGTTGAGCTATACAAGCAACGTTTCCACAGTTTGCGTAAGACATGGGATGCCATTCAAAGTTACTAGGAAATCGATCCCAAGGTTGTAAACGTGAGTCGTAACCTTGTCCATGAATTTGGTTCCCTTCAGGAAAAAAGACGGCGCCACTTTGTATTCCCATTTGTTGTCCCGGATATGCAGCTATATTCACGAAATCAACAATTCCTTGCATTGTGTGTGCAACTGAAAGCTGCCATAAATCTAATTGCAGTTGCGCTTGGCGTTGATTTATTGTACCTATTGACTTACTCGCAATTAGATTACGCCCTTGCCACATCGGTTCACCTTCATTTGGGTAAAGTCTATCGACATCAGCAACATCAGTTATGCTGACAAATCCTTTACCTAAAAAGCGACGTATTAAATCTAATCCTTTAGTATTTTGTGCCCTTCTAAATAAAGCTTGCTGAGTTGCTTGTGTATAAAGCCATAAATCAGTAACTTTTGTTGCTATTGAGTTTGTGCCTGACTGACGGGGATAGCGCACATAATCGAATAAAATACCATCTGGGTGCCGAAGTGCAACAGATTGCACCATACGGTAGTAATCATTTCTAGCTTGCTCGCTATACGGGTCAATAAAAACGTGACTACCGTTATCAACTACGTATAAGCTTGTTTGTCCTTTACCGTTGCGCGCGATTGAATTTTCTCTATCTTTTTTTTGAGCGTAGGAAAAACCGAAGTTTGTTGTGTACATCCAAGCATAGACTTTTAAACCTCGTTCGCGTCCTTTTTCGATAGCAGCTGCGAGTAAGTCGGCGTTTTCTTTTCCAGGTGTACGAATAACAGAAGGCCATACTGTTGGATTACTAGCAGCAGGTAACATTACCCGCCCATCATAAAAAGTTTCTATATAGACAGCGTTGTAACCTTTGTTTACAATTCTATCCATAATCCGGTCTAGGGCGCCTGCTTGAATATCACAAGGATACAGACGTAACCAAACTGCTTGGACTTGTAGCCAGTTATCTTGACGACAATCTCGAATCGCTTGTCCGTGTTGTAATAGTAACTGTCTATACCCTTTCTGGGCTTCTATATTTCCACGAAGCGCTGATAAGCGTAAATCTTCTTTTTGTTGTACTGCCGTTT
>NZ_JBXXZH010000086.1:0-32904 GCF_059640475.1 Calothrix sp. CBUCES-K 9914 | reverse complement strand
GCCATTACGTAAATAACGTCGGGTTTTGTTTTTGAGAAGGCTGATATTCTTTTTAAAACACCTGTTGATGTGTCTCCGGATATTCCCTGATTTAACCATAGTTTCCCTGAAGGTAATTTGTCCTTGGGAAACCACATGCTTAATGAATCTCCTACCAATACACTAAGACGATTATCTCCTTGTCCGTCTGCCATTGCGCGCGCTTCTAAGGCAAGTAACCCTTTCCAGTCTTCGTAGGAAAGCTGACTCTTACGACTATCTACTTGTTCACCAGATCTAATGGATGCCAGTCGAGTGTAAATTCTGCCCAGTCGCAGCGCTGCTAACCGTTGATAATACAGTTGATTTCCTGATAGCGGTCTTGAAATTGATGTTGGTTGGGGAGTTACCGATGGTAGTGTTGGGTCGCTAAACTCCGGTGTGGTATTTTCGGGAGTTGCTACTGGTGGTAGTTGATTTTGGGTTGCGTGAGATTGCGAAGTAGTACTGCTATTCTGAACTACAGGATTATCTTGTTGAGCAATCGACAGCTGAGGTAAAGCTGATGTTGGTACTGCCAGTCCTGTCAACACTCCTGCTGCCAACAGATATACATCCTTCATCGCTTTATCTCCCCTCTATATAATTCTTATATTCCCTAATCTCAGCCAGTGTTAACTGATTTCAGGATATTTCTTTGACTAATAAGTTACTATTTTTATTTACACCGCCTCCAAATGTAAAGCTAGCCAAAAAAAATACTTTTTACAAACTCTTCAAAAAACCTTTGTTTGTTTGAAGTGTCTGTGTTATTTTTTGCCGAGCTTCTTCGGATAATGCGGACTTAATCAAGATTAGCACTTTCCACCACTCAAGCAAATCCTTTTCACTAGAACTTTGCAGAATCTGATCAATGTAAAAATTCTGCCACCACTCTGGCGCGTATTTACTGTTCCAGCGCTTTTTCCAACGTCGGTGCCATCGCCAAAATGCACTCTGAAAGCTGGCGCCTACAACTGGTGGTGGTGGAAAGTCAGCGTAACTGACAAATCTACTGATGTTATCACCATGAACGTAAGCAACATAACTATAACAATCAATTCGCTTAATCCGCTCAATTTGAGCATTAAACATCATCGCGACAGCTTCCTCTGTCACAAATCGTGCAAGTGGATGTATAAAAGGAGACTTGTAGCTAATTTTGGATACACGAATTGAGGGTGCTGCGACCCTGATTGTTGTTACCATAGGTGTATTGGTCTCTTTAAATAAGAGATGTGCTTTGAATATTTGTAGGCAATATAGCCAGCTTGGAAAAAAGGCTATCTATCTATAAATTTATAGTACATCTATCTTACCTTATAAATTCCAAAAAGAATATAAAAATTAGTATAAATATGCTACTTAAATTTTAAGTTCATCATCGAAACGGTACTGACTACCAATGATGTAATCTTCGTTCATCTCAAAACTCAGCCAACGGCGCCGTTGTGTCTCTGCTACAAACCCTGTTGTATTGGAGCCTGCGAAAGGGTCTAGGACAATATCACCTTCTGAAGTGAGGAATTTGACGAAAAATTCAGCAAACCCGTATGGAAAGCGCGCGGGGTGTGGTTTAACGTTCGCGTTTTTACAACGCTTTAAATAGGGACTATTGGATTCTGTGTTGGCAAATTCGAGTAAATTCGGTGGAATGGCGCCTTGATTATCTTTTTGAAATTTCTCCGAGATGTCATGACCACTCGGTCGTAGTTTTGCTCTATACCCGTTTTTAAGTAAATTCTTCATACTCTCGCTGTATGGCTTAAGAACTTTACGGTTATCAGCGCGAGGGTTTGGCGTTTTCGATAGCCACCAAACGACATTTACAGAGTCTTTGACACGAATTCGTCTGATAGTGACCCACTCGGCTGGGGTGGGTAGGCGCGCGGGATTATAATGAAAAAATTCTTGTGCTAAATAAAACCCGACTTCTCTACACAGTCTAACTAAAAGTTCGTATTGATAGATACTGCGTATTGGGTTTCCGGGAAGGTAGGCACCGCCTAAATCTAATACTAAAGAGCCATTTTCGGCTAAAACTCGTTTAAATTCATAACTAAAAGGTAAAAACCACTCGATATACTTTTCGGCACTTTCATTTCCATATTCTTTCTTACGTGTCAGTGGAAAAGGAGGCGAAGTTAAGATTAAATCGATACTATTATCAGAGATAGATTTAATTAAATTTAGGCTATCACCCAGATAAATGGCGCCGTAGGTCTGAGTATAGTAGGGATTTAATTGAAGCGTGAGATGGGAATTGACCGGGTCAGTATTCAATGTGGCTTTAAGCAATGACTGTGAAACTTACATATACCTGAAAATAAGTCTGTTATTTTATTTCTTTAAGATTTCTTAATTAATTACGTAGGTTTTGAATTTTGATCCCCCCAGCCCCCCTTAATAAGGGGGGCTAAAGTTCTCTTAAAGTCCCCCTTATTAAGGGGGATTGATTTTTATTGATTACAAACCAGTTAGGACTTGGGATAACTCTTTTGACAGGTCTGCATTTGATTTTTCTTGCTTTGTAAATAAGACTCCAGATAGGAAGTAATAATCACCTGAATAAAATGCTATTTTGTTACTACGCATTTCTTCAATGTGGTTCTTGACTTTTGGTTCCGAACTGTAATAACCAAATTCTATTGGTAAAACAGTGAATTTATTAACTGCGTAACCGTTGGCTTTTGCCTGTTCGATTGTACTTATAGGATTAGAATAGCTGGATACTAATACTAAAACGTTTTCATATCCTAATGTTAAAAGTTTGTTTGTGATAGCGGCGCCGTCATTTCCACCAAAAAGTAATGGTATGTAAATGTCATTGTCTGGTGCAGGTAGATAAGGAGGATTCGAGACTAGACATTCAGACTGAGTTTGATTCGATTCAAACAAACTAGAATTATCTATCACATACTTATCGGTGAGGCTATACTCATCTATCGTTAAATTGGCAGCTTTCCAAGCATCAGTATTTAATTCAAATCCATGTATAAGACCTGAAAACTTGTTTCTTAATAAAGAGCAAATCACAGGACTGCCATCACCTGAACCGAATTCGACTATATATTTAAAGTTTTGACGATTTCTTAAAACAAAGTTCTCTAAACAGTTAGAGTAAAAATTGGATTCTTCAGGACAGTAAAAAATTTCTTTCATGATGTGTATAAGGAGTAGGGTGCGTGATGCCAGAAAAATTTTGAAACGAAGCTAATGTCTAGTGGCATCACGCACCAGCATCAACACCAGAACGAGAAGCTTCGCGAATTGAATTAACGACAGCTTGTGCCGCGCGTTCTCCCATCAATTTTTCTTGGTCATAGCCAAGTAAAAGTTCCCATGCGTTGTTGGGATAAAGTTCTGCTAAAGGTAGCGCGACATCTTCAAGCATCCACTGACCGTGACGTTCATCTTCACGAATATGCAGTTCCCAGTAACCCATTGCGGCATCTGATAAATTTAATCTTTGGGCTGCGGTGAGATAATTACGGTATGCACTAGGACCTGCAACCTCGAAATAAGTTAATGCTCCTGAATAACGAAGGTAATATCGTTTGCGTTCAGTAGTTAAAAAGTTATGATTAGCACATGCTAAAACTTCCCAAGGAACTAAATCAAAATAATTTTCAGGCTCAGTATTCATATCAAATTCACTAAGCATAGCTGCGAAAAAGGTTGAATGTTTACGGTTGAAACGACCGTTACCGTATTCTTCTAACAGTACTTTTACTAATGTACACTGTATAGGATTCGCTGTACCACCAAGAATACGCGATAAACGACTGCCTTCAACTAACCCATCAAATGAACCAATAGCGAGCAAATGCTTGTAACCTTCTACACTCATTTCCTCACGTATGTAACGACTTCCCTCAGAAATCTCTGGGTTTAAATCATATGCTACACGGTCAATTAATGCTTGCTTAACATCAAGCTTTTGCAAAGCATCAATATCTATTTGCGCTAATTCCCATTTTTGCCAAGCTGCCTCTATACTATTACGAACTCGCTGTAAGTATAAAGAGCGTTCGTTGTCGTAATTTGATAAATCATCGTACCAGAAAAGATATAAACGGTTTATTCTGTAGAGAATTCTCTGAAGAAAACGATGTGCAAGAATATCTTCGGCACCATCATATGCAGCAGTAAGCGCTGTGGCCAATGCATACTCAAACTCACTCGCTATTGTAGGTTCTATATTCAATTGCTTGTCTAAGCTTTCAACGGCTAACAATTCAATGAACTGCTTTTCGGCTAAGTTATATCTATCAGTAGGCTTTGTATTTTGACAAGAATTTTGCCCCTCAGTTTCTATATGAGGGAGCGTGATTGAACTATGCATGAACTTATTACTGTTTAGAAAAATTGAAATTGTCGCTTAACACTATTTACGATTCCATTTTGTAGCGTCTATTACGTCTTACTTGAGCTATAAACACAACTCATGCTGTAGAGTGAGAGTTTCAAGAAAATGTTATAAATACAACAAGATATTTATTGAGTAATCTCTCACTCGAATCTGTATCTCTGTGGTCATTTTTACAGTTAAATTTATTTTTAATGTGGATATATAGGCGCCTGTCTGACTAATGCTTAGAGGCGTGCGGTTTATTTACACATCGGTAATTATGGTCGTTCTAAAGGAGTAGAGGAATTTTTTTATTACTTGGGCGTAGATATGTTAAGATTTCGCGTGACCGAAAGCACAGGCGTCCCGCCTGTGCTACGTTAGACGCATCCTACGGCTTGGATGGCGGCTTCTAGGGCGATGGCGATGTGTGTCCAATGTGTTCCGCCTTGGCAATAGACTATGTAGGGTTCGCGTAATGGCCCGTCGGCGGAAAATTCTAAGGTGCTACCTTCGATGAAGGTGCCTCCTGCCATGACTACTTGACTTTCGTATCCCGGCATTTGGTCGGGGATGGGGTCTAGATAGGAACCAATAGGTGAGTTTTGTTGGATAGCTTTACAAAAGGCTATTAGTTTCTTGGCGGAACCTAGTTTTATTGCCTGAATTACATCACGACGCGGCGCCATTGGTGCTGGGTTTACGGGGTAGCCTAGTTTGTCAAATACATAACCAGTAAGATGTGTACCTTTCATGGCTTCTCCAACCATTTGCGGTGCCAAGAAAAATCCTTGAAAAAGTAATCGTAGCTGATCGAAGGTGGCGCCTCCTTCACTGCCGATACCTGGTGCTGTTAAACGACATGCTGCCATTTCTACAAGGTCTGCACGCCCTGCTACATAGCCTCCGGCAGTGACAATTGTACCACCTGGATTTTTGATTAAAGAACCTGCCATTAAGTCGGCACCAACGTGGGTTGGTTCTTGCGTTTCAATAAATTCGCCGTAGCAATTATCTACGAAACAAACTGTATTTGGGTTTTGCTGTTTGACAATCGAAATTATTTTTTCAATTTCGGCAACAGACAAACTTGGGCGCCAATCATAACCACAGGAACGTTGAATTAAAACAAGGCGAGTATTTTCTTTTATACCTTGGCGCAAAGCTGACCAATCAATCGTCCCGTCATATGTTAGATCCAATTGACGATAAGTTATGCCAAACTCTATAAGGGAGCCTTGAGAACTACCTCTCAACCCAATAACTTCTTCTAATGTGTCATAGGGCGCGCCAGCTACGGCTAGCATCTCATCACCAGGACGAAGCACACCAAATAAAGCACAGGCGATAGCGTGAGTTCCCGAAACAAACTGTACTCGTACTGCGGCTTTTTCAGTACCCATGACCGAAGCAAAGACTTTATCTAAAGTTTCGCGCCCAATGTCATCGTGTCCGTATCCACTGACACCAGCAAAATGGTGCGCTCCGACACTATGATGACGGAAGGAATTTAACACTCGTTGAAGATTTTGCTTGACTGTAGCGTCAATTTTAGAAAAAATCTGTAACAGTGCCTGTTCTGCGTCGCGCAGCTGTTCCAAGCTGTTCATTAGTCCCTCATTCACAATAAATTTACTATTTTGTGGATTTATAGCGCATGGCAGATAAAAGCTATGCTCGATAAAGGTACGCTGAACCTGAACGAAATTCTGTCTTTTTGCTGAAAAAATTCCATTAGGTTACTGCATGACAATTGCTACTTCAACTAAAACCGGACTTAATTGGACTCACATTTTATTTTTTTCTAGCTTGCACGTTGGCGCCTTGTTCGCTTTACTACCTAGTAACTTTAGCTGGCAAGCATTTGGCGTGTTTGTGTTCCTTTATTGGCTAACGGGTTGTCTTGGCATCACCCTCGGATTTCACCGTTTAATTACCCACCGCAGTTTTCAAACTCCAAAGTGGCTTGAATATTTTCTCGCTTTTTGTGGAACACTTTCGTGTCAAGGTGGACCTATAGATTGGGCAGGTTTGCACCGTATCCACCACCAACACTCTGACCAAGAAAAAGACCCCCATGACTCAAATAAAGGTTTTTGGTGGAGTCATATCGGCTGGATGTTCTATAGATCTCCTGCCTTTGCTGATGTTCCTCGCTTCACTAAAGATATCGGTGAAGACCCAGTTTACCAGTTTTTGCAAAAAAATATGATTTTGCTTCAGGTTGCTCTGGGGCTATTTTTACTCGCTATTGGTGGTTGGTCATTCGTTGTATGGGGTGTTTTTGTGCGCCTTGTTGTCGTATGGCATTTCACTTGGTTTGTCAATAGTGCTACTCATAAGTTTGGCTATAAAACTTATGATTCTGGCGACCATTCTACTAACTGTTGGTGGGTTGCTCTACTTACTTATGGCGAAGGTTGGCACAATAATCACCACGCATATCAGTACTCTGCTCGTCACGGTTTGGAATGGTGGGAAATTGATTTCACTTGGATAACAATTCAGGTTTTACAGTTCTTTGGTTTAGCATCAAACGTTAAATTGGCGCCTAAAAAGCAGTCAACAGCAGTATAAAATAATCTGCTTGTAAATCCCTACTCCCCGCTACTACCAAGATTTGTTTGTGGAGCGGGGTTTAAAATGACGATTTTGAGCGATTTTGTTGATATAATCCGAATCGCTACCTGTAACAAAACTTTACTTAAGTCACTTTGATTAAAAGTTAGGAGTTAGGAGTTACGAGTCAAGAGTTAGGAGTTAAAAATTAGAACTCAGCACTCAGTACTCAGCACTCAGCGCTCATAACTTTTGTGAGTGGCTAGACACTGAGGAGCTTTTCATTTTTTGTATTCATGACAATATCAATAGTTAAGAACGAATCTCGCAAAAGCACACAAGTTATCGTCCCTGATAGTTTGCGTCAAGATAGCCTCAAGCTAAAACATATTATCAAGTCCATTCCGCGCGAGTGTTTCCAAAAGAATAGCCGCAAAGCTTGGACAAAAGTCGTTATCAGCGTCTTAATGGTGGCTTTAGGCTATGTAAGTTTGGTGGTTGCGCCTTGGTATCTTTTCCCACTTGCATGGATTTTTACGGGTACTGCATTAACAGGCTTTTTTGTAATTGGTCACGACTGCGGACACCGCTCTTTTTCCAACCGCCGCTGGGTAAATGATTTAGTTGGGCATTTAGCTTTTATGCCGTTAATTTACCCATTCCATGCTTGGCGTGTTGGTCATAATTATCACCACAAGCATACTAATAAGTTAGACTATGATAATGCTTGGCATCCGATTCGACCGGAGGTGTTTGAAAGCAGCAGTCCAACTTGGCGCCTGATTTTGAGAACCTTCTTGACAAATAAAATATGGTGGTTAGGTTCAATTGGACATTGGGCGATGATACACTTTGACCCCAATAATTTTCTAGAAAAAGACCGTCCCAAAGTCAAGCTTTCAATTGCAGTTGTTGCACTTTTTGCTGTAGTTGCTTTCCCAGCACTGATTATTACGACTGGTATCTGGGGATTTATTAAATTCTGGGTCGTACCCTGGTTAGTATACCATTTCTGGATGAGTACTTTTACTTATGTTCACCATACGGCGCCGGATGTACCGTTTGAGAACGCATCGAAATGGAATGAAGCTATAGCTCAGTTAGGTGGTACTATTCACTGTGATTACCCAGCTTGGATAGAGCTTTTGTGTCACGACATTAATGTTCACGTTCCACATCACATTTCAACCGCTATCCCTTCATATAATTTGCGAATGGCTTACTCCAGCATTAAAGAAAATTGGAATACGTATCTTCATGATGAATATCGTTTCTCATGGTCTTTAATGAAGCAGTTGACCGATAAGTGCCAGTTATACAAAGAAGATAACGGCTATTTGTCTTTCAAAGAGTACGATGCCAGCAAATAGATAAGACATTTGTATGAATTAATGTAGAGACGCGGCATAAAAATGTGCTATAAAGACGCGAGGTCTCGCGTCTTTACATTACAAATGTCAAGTTCCCAGCAGACAAAACGAATAATTTTTAAATTCAATAGATAATTCATGACACAAACACAAGTGCAACCACAACCACAGATAGAAATATCAAGAAAAGTTACTTACTCTAAAAATATTGGTTTTAGAAAAAGACTCAACCAACGAGTCGATGAGTACTTTAAACTGAATGGCATTGCAAAGCGTGATAACCCAGCAATGTATCTGAAAACAGCAGTGATTCTAGGATGGGTAATTTCTGCTTGGACTTTTACGCTGTTCGGTCCACCAGTACTATGGATGAAAGTAATTGGATGTGTTGTATTAGGATTGGGAATTTCCGCTATTGGCTTTAGTGTTGGTCATGATGCAAATCATGGTGGTTACTCAAACAAAAAATCAGTTAATTTCTTTATTGGTTTGATTTATGATGTCATTGGACTCTCCAGCTATTTATGGAGATTTCGCCATAACTATCTCCATCATACTTTTACAAATATTTTAGATCATGATGTAGATATTCACGGAGGTGGATTAGTACGTTTGACTCCTCATGCGGAGCTAAAACCTTATCACAAGTTCCAGCACTTCTTTGTTGTTTTGGTACATACGATTATTCCATTTTACTGGTCTTTCGGTGACGTACAGTTAATGTTATTCAAGCGTAAGTATCATGAACATGTAATTCCTACTAACTCTAAAGAAATATTTATCATGCTTGCTGGTAAAGTACTTTGGTTAGGAATTTTTCTTGGAATACCAATTGGATTGGGTTATTCTCCAATCGAAGCATTTATTGGTTTTAGCATTGTTTACATGACTTATGGTGTCATGATATGTAATGTGTTTGCGCTTGCTCACGTTCTTGAACCTGCAGAGTTTATCCAACCTGACCCACAGTCAAACCAAGTTGATGATGAATGGGCTATTACACAAGTTAGAACGACTGTAGACTTTGCTCCTAACAATGCTTTCTTGAATTGGTATTTAGGTGGACTGAATTATCAAGTTATCCATCACTTATTTCCCCAAATTTGTCATATACATTACCCTAATATAGCTCCGATAGTAGCGGAAGTTTGTGCAGAATTTAATGTACAATATAATGTTTATCCTACTGTCATGGAAGCTTTGGGTGCAAATTATGGCTTGCTAAAGGCTTTAGGTTCTGGTAATGATAAGGATATTAATTTAGCTGCTTCGTAATTCAACTCTTCGGTTGGTTAGATTCCCGACTTCGCAGAAGTTGTCGGGAATCTTGCATATAACTGAGTTAAGAATTTAAAGAGAGCATATTTTTCTAATTAACTATATACGGAAAAAATAATGTTTACGTTGTTTTACATACTAAGAATGATTTGTGGCGCCACAAGGTTTTTTCATAGTACATTTTTTTCGTAGCGCACGCTCCGGACAAAATGTAAATACAAGAAGTAGAATATTAATAAAAAATAAACAGAAAATATATATAAAAAATTTTAGGTGATTTATGCGAAGTATTTATTTGTCATTTGGTCAATAAGGTGCTAATAATACTAAAGGTTAATTAAACTTAGCATAAAAAGCCCTAGATTGCAGTTTGCAATCTAACAATGTTCTAAATTTTACGAACGCAAAAGCAAGTGACAGATACAATAATTTCAAAAAATCAGCAGGACTTTAAGTCACCTTCGGAAGCGACCACGCTTCCTTTTACTCTTGGAGATTTAAAAGCAGCAATTCCAGCAGAATGTTTTCAACCGAGTGTTGCAAAATCGATGTCTTACTTTTTCCGTGACATTGCTGTGATTGGATTGCTCTACGCAGTAGCTTATTATTTTGATTCCTGGTTATTTTTCCCAATTTTTTGGGTAATGCAGGGAACCATGTTCTGGGCACTATTTGTTGTCGGACATGACTGCGGACATCAATCTTTCTCTAAGTACAAGTGGCTTAATGACTTGATGGGGCATATTTGTCATACCCCAATTCTTGTACCGTATCACGGCTGGCGAATTAGTCATCGTACTCACCACAAGAATACAGGCAGTCTTGAAAATGACGAAAGCTGGTATCCTTCAAGTGAGTCTGAGTATAACAAAGCAGACTTTTTGACTAAACTTGGACGACACTATATATTTTTACTAGCATACCCCCTTTACTTGTTCATGCGTTCTCCAGGTAAAACAGGTTCGCATTTTCTACCTAGCAGTTCGCTGTTCAAACCGAATGAAAAGTGGGATGTTATTACTAGTACTGTTTGCTGGAGTGCAATGGTAGGTCTGCTCGGATTCTTAACTTACCAGTTTGGTTTCATGTGGTTTGTTAAGTATTATGTTGGACCTTATTTAGTATTTATTATTTGGCTTGATTTAGTGACGTTTTTACACCATACGGAACCGACTATTCCCTGGTATCGCGGTGATGAATGGACTTTTCTAAAAGGCGCCATTTCTTCTATTGACCGTAACTATGGTTTTGTCAACAACATTCACCATGATATTGGTACTCACGTTGCACACCATATCTTCTTAAATATGCCGCACTATCATTTAAAGAAAGCAACTGCGGCAATTAAACCAATAATGGGCGATTATTTCTTTGAGTCAAAAGAACCTGTTTGGAAGTCGCTTTGGCGTTCTGCTACAACTTGCCATTTTGTACCCAATGAAGGCAGCAAAGTTTACTATACGTCACATAAAGCTGGCAACGGATGATGAACGGATGTAACGGATGGTTGATTTTGAATAAATAGATTTTGTTTGAAGCAATAATTTATCCGTTACATCCGTTGCATCCTTTGCAGATTAATTTAATTTTGATTTGATGCGTTTGTACTGTCTCCATTCGGCATAGGCGCCTACGATAAAAGCTGTTCCAATAAAACTAATAATTGTAGATTTAAACCATAAAGCACCCGGTGTGTTTGTACTGGCGTTGTAAGGATTTTTGGGGTCGTAAAGAACTTCAACTTTATGACCAACTTCGTAATAAACGGCGCTGTTTTGGTGATACTCGATAGTGTTGCCGTCTGGAGTGCTGAAACGTACTTTTACATGGGCGCCAGTGTTATTACGATGTACTATTTCACCATTGGCAGTTGATGCAGTATTAATAAAATTCAGTACAAAACAACTAACTATGATCGCGGTAAGCCATGAAAGACAACCGATGCTACTAAAAATTAGAAACATCGCTTTACGGTCGTCAAGACTGGGTTTTAAAGTGGGATGTACATCCTGCTGTATATTTTGCCGCATAAAATAGGCGATAATACAAATCTCAAATTAGATATACATTAATTACCCATTCTTTCTGGGAATTTACGCATAAATTCACAAGTTATACAAAAAATTTCAAAATCTACCGTTCCCCTGGACTATATGTTTAACAGTTGTGAAGCTATCGAGGTTAATGATGCCTCGTCGATGTCCCTTTTGGTTTGACATTCCCAAAAATACCGCGTCACTACGAGATGGGTTACGTGAAAAACGAGGGGATGCGTTGACGTAAGTGGAGGCACTATTGACACCTAGTGCAAACTGCCGACTTTCTTGATAAGATTCTGTAACGATACAGTCTGCATGTCCACTGCTGTACTGATTTATCCAGTTAATTGCTGCCTCTAAACTATCAACGAGTTTAAACGCGACAGTTCTACTTAGATATGCGTTCCCCCACTCGCTGTCTTGCGCTAGTTGTAGTTGCTCGAAAGCTGCTGTAAGTTCTTCATCTCCCTTAATTTCAAAACCTTTTTCCTTCAGGCTATTAAATAAGGTTATTAATGATGATGGTAAGGTTTGACGATGTATTAGTACTTTTTCAATTGCGTTAACTGGGTCTGGTTCGCTAGAGTGACTATCTATAATTATTCCTCTTAACATTTCCAAGCTGCTATTGATTGACCAGTAAGCATAACAGTTGCCCATTGCTGATTTTAGTACTGGTACAGTTGATTGGCGTACTACTTGTTGAATTAGACTTGAACGTCCATAAGGTATGACCAAGTTTAGGTATCTGTCTTGAGTTACTAAATCACGTACACTGGCGCCATGTTCACTAGTGATTAATTCGATGCAGCCAGTAGGTAGACCTTTGTCAAGTGCGGCATTTTGTAAAATATCAGCAATAACAGCATTGGAATGACTAGCTTCGGTACTGCCTTTAAGAATAATACTATTACCTGTTTTAATACACATCGCAGCTGCAATAGCAGCTAGTTCAGGGAATGCTTCATATATAAAAGCGATTACACCTAATGGCATTAGATGAGAATAGGTTTGTGAATCATCAAGTTGATAGTCTGCTGTTCTAACACGTCGTAAAGGGTCAGGTAATTCTCCCAAACGTTGCAAAATATCAACTGCTGCATCTAAGCGTTCCGGAGTTAACTTTAACCAGTCTAAAATTAACTCAGGTACTGCCATTTCTCGACAAGCTTCTAAATCAAGAGTATTCGCCTCCAAAATATCATCAAACGCAGTAGATAGCGCGCGTGCCATTGCTAGCACCGCGCGACTACGGTCTATTCCCTTTGTTGTACCTAAACGTAAAGAAGCACTGTAAGCACGCATCGAAATACGCATGACTTCAGGTACATCATCAAAAGCATCAACACTCATCTCCATTTAAGGTCTATGGGTCAACCACAACATTAGTGCAGGTAAAAGCGCTAATAGTACCGCTAGCATTGCCCAAGCAAGCAAACTATTACTGCTTGCCAACCGCAAAGCTAATGGTAGCCATATAACGACTAGCACGAAAATGATGCCCAGCGCTACTGGCAAATAACTTTCTCCCATCTTAGGATGAACTACGCTCCAAGCGTTACCCGACCAACGCCAAGCCTTTTTGTAAGGGTACGTGGTTGAGAGTTCTTCCAAAACGTAACCGTTGTCTTCGACCACGAAAATTCGTTGACAGCGGTTGCAGCCAAAAGCTTCTGTCAACGTAATCCCAGTTAGTTGTCCTCGACGACGACAAGGACACGGGTATTCGCTGTTTAAATCTAATTTTTCTGGTTTTTTTGATTGCACAAGCGCGCGTTGATAACTTGAGCGTGTTTAGTTTATATAATAACTACCATAGCAAGATATTCCAGTCAGCCTAAAATATCACACCACGAAAGTTTTGCTTATGATATTAGCTCGATTAACCCTCTGCTTACACTGTAAGCAACAAGCTAGTTGAACCCTTGAATAACCCTTATCTAGTATAATCCAACTTACTTAGACTACGGTTATATAAATTTGTTGGGTTCCTTTCCTCCACCCAACCTACTCCTTTAAACGGTAGGCAACTGCTTTACCGAGTTGAACTCTCTCAAAATCATCATCCAGATGAAAAGTTGTTTCACCTCCACCAAGGAACAGATAACCTTCTGGACTGAGTATTTGTTTTATTTTATACAAAATCTCTTTTTTTGTATCAATATTAAAGTAAATTAAAACGTTACGTAAAAAGATAACGTCAATTTTCCCAGAAGGGAGTTCAGACCAATTTTTAATTAGGTTGATTGAACAGAAATCAACCATATTCTTGATTTCTTGGTTAATTTGCCACTTATTATCGCATAATTGAAAATACTTTTTTATAAAATTAGCTGGCAATCCTCGCTTGACTTCAAGTTGGGTGTAAATACCGTTTGTTGCGCGCGTTAATGCCTTGCGAGAAAAGTCGCTGGCAATGATTTGTAGGTTTACTCCCTCTAATGTTGGGAAATGCTCACGGTAAAGCATGGCAATACTATAAGGTTCCTGACCACTCGAACATGCTGCACTCCAAATCTTAACGCTGTTCTTGAATTGGCACACTTCTGTTCGGTTACGAATTATCTCTGGTAATATATAATCTCTAAGAGCTTCAAAAGGATAAGTATCTCTAAAGAAAGTTGTTTCGTAATTTAGAAGATGCTCGATAGCTTCGATGTGGAGTTGACCGAATGGTGACGCTTTGAGGTGTTCGACAAAAGCGCTTATGCTCTCAAAACCTGACTGTCGAACGAAGTTTGACAGGTACAATTCAACTAAATATTCTTTCCCAGCATCAAGAGCAACAGCCGAATGTTCGCGAACTAAATGGCGAAGGTAGTCAAAATCTGTGCTGCTGATGCTCATTGTCTGCTGACCACAGACTTTAAATATATATTCACAATTATTTTACAAATAAGTTTACAAATAAATTTACAAATATATACAATGAAACTTGATTTAATTATCAACTACTAACCGTAAAATAGCATTAGCCATTTGGCTGATAGGTAGGATAGATTCAGCTAATCCAGCATTTGCAATAAATCCAGGCATTCCCCAAACAACGCTAGAATCTTGGTCTTGTACAAGTATACGACCACCACAAGCGTGGATTTGTTCGGCGCCACGCAGTCCGTCCTTTCCCATACCAGTCAATACAACACCTAAAGATTTGTTACCGTAAACTTTTGCAACCGAACGAAACAGAACATCAACTGCGGGACGACAGGAATTTTCTGGTGGTGCTTGGTTAGTTACAAGTTGTACATTATCTCCGATACGCTGAACAGTTAGATGAAAATCACCAGGTGCAATCCAAGCTTGTCCAGGTTTGACAATAGTACCAGAAACAGCTTCCGCTACAGAGATTTGACATTTTGCCGCCAAACGCTCCGCTAACATTTTAGTAAACATAGGTGGCATATGTTGAACAATCAAAATCGGCGCCGGAAAATTCGCAGGTAAATTAGGTAATATTTCTGCTAAAGCGTTTGGTCCTCCTGTTGATACACCAATAACAACTACGTCTATAGTGCTGAGTGCTGAGTGCTGAGTGCTGAGTGCTGAGTGCTGAGTGCTGAGTGCTGAGTGCTGAGTGCTGAGTGCTGAGTGCTGAGTGCTGAGTGAGGAGTTAGGAGAGACGCGATTAATCGCGTCTTTACGGAGTGAGGAGTTAGGACTCTTGGGTATTTCGTTACTCAGCACTTTCGACTCAGCACTCAGCACTGAAAATTTAGCACTCAGCACTTTTATTTTGGGTACTAGCTCTGTGAGTATGTGTTGGTTTGCTGCTTCGATGCTTTTTAGGTTACTTGGTTTTGTCGCGTAGTCGTTGGCGCCCAATATTAATGCGTCCAAAGTTGTTGCGGCGCCTAAGTAAGTTAAGGCACTAAACATAATTACTGGTAGATTTGGATACTCAGCACGAATTCGAGTCAATGTCTCAAGACCATCCATATCTGGCATTTCAACGTCCAAGATAATAACATCTGGATTGACTTGAGGTATTTTTAATAGGGCAATTTTACCGCTTGCTGCTACACCCGCAACTTCTATATCAGGAACGGTGGATAGTATTTTGGAAACACGAGTACGAACGATAACTGCATCATCAACGATCAAAACACGAATTTTCATCTTTCGTTGCGAGTTGTTGGTTCATAAATGCTATAGTTTAAACTAAAATTTAAATTTACTAACTATTTTCTGTAAGTCTACTGCCATACGTGATAGTTCACTGGCAGCTTGGGATGTGTTTGTGGCACCTGTAGTGGTGTTTTGAGCATTTAATGCTACGACCGAAATATTTTTGGCAATGTCAGTGGTGCTTTTGGCAGCTTCAGAGACATTACGCGAAATTTCGTTGGTTGTGGCAGTTTGTTCTTCAACAGCACTAGCTATAGTATTTTGAATATCACTAATTTGGTTGATAACAGTAGTAATTTGGGCTATTGCATCAACAGCACGTTGAGTATCGGTTTGAATTGTTTCGATGCGCTGGCTAATATCATCGGTAGCTTTGGCAGTTGCGCGCGCTAACTCTTTGACTTCACCTGCAACAACGGCAAATCCTCGACCTGCATCACCCGCTCGTGCTGCTTCAATAGTAGCATTGAGGGCAAGTAAATTTGTTTGTTGGGCAATTGAGGTAATTACTTTAATGACTTTGCCTATTTCAACGCTACTACTACCAAGTTTTGTAACTGTAATATTTGTACTATCTGCTATTTCTACGGCATTTGTAGCAACTTGGGCGCCTTCAGCAGCGTTTTTGGCAATTTCACGAATGCTAGCGTTCATTTCCTCGACTGCGGTAGCTACTATAATCGCATTTTGACTAACTTGTTCTGCGGAAGCACTCGCGCTTGTTGCTTGTTCAGCTGTTTGGGTAGCGTTTATTGTCATTTCTCCACTAACCGCAGTAAATTCTTCAGAAGACGAAGCTACAGTAGTTGCTACTTCGGTAATTTGCTGAATTGAATTTCGCAAGTTACTTATCATCACGTTAATATTGCCTGTTAACGCTTCAAATTCTCCGATATTTTCTGCTTCGATTTGTCTTGATAAATCACCTTGCGCTACTACAAGCATTGTAGTAGCAATACTACGCATTTGGTCGGTGATTTTTGTGAACATGTTATTTAGATTATCTATAACTTCCCTCCATGTTCCACTCGCATCCTCAACGCGCGCTGTGGCGCCAAGTTTACCTTCAAAGGCAACTTCAGATGCCATTCGTATGACCTCAGATGCAAATTGCTGGTTAGAAGTTGATAATTCGTTAAAAGCTTGATGTACTTCACTTAATTCGTTTGCCTCAATTGGTAAACGGTGTGTAAAGTCTCCATTTTTTAATGCTCTCAGGGCTGTTACAATTGTTTGTAGTTGGTCGTTCATGGATATGGGAAAGGTTAAGGGAAAATATACGTTACTTTGTGGATAAAACTTTTTCTACGTCTAAAACTAATAAAAAATTATCTTTTAATTTGTAAGCGCTTTGTAATACTTGACTCATTTTACCTTTTAAATTTGTAGATGGTAGTTCATAACTACCATCTAATACTTCAATCACATCTCCTATTTCGTCTACTAATAAACTCACTAGTTCAAAATTGTTGTTTAAAATAATATTATAGTTCTCATAATAGTTTTCTATGTATAAACTTTGTTGAATTATTGATTGTTTTGTAACTTGCGTGTTTATTTCTAATCTTGATTTCAGGTCAACAATTGTTACGATTTTACCGCGTAAGTTGATTAAACCCAAAATATCTTTTGGCGCCAGGGGGACAGGAGTTATTGCGGTAAATCCAATTATCTCTTGTACCTTTAGTACGTCAATGCCAAAGTGTATTTTATTAAGAAAAAAAGTACAAAATTGCATGTTGAGTGCTGAGTGTTGAGTGTGGATATAAATTTATGAGTTGATATTTGGAATCAAATAAGGGTTTGCAATACGAATTATGTCCTCGATTTCAAGAATTTCTGTAATTTGATTTTGGAGAGTTGCAAGTATTTTTATCCCTGGACGAGTGGGAATACCTTGGATGTTTAAAGGTTCCTCTACTATGTCCATAATTTTGTGAACTAGCAAGCCGTAATGATGATTATTGAGAGTTACAACTATAACTGGAATTATATCATCCTGAGAATATATACTATAGGTATTTAAAAATACTTTATTTAAGTCAATTAGAGGTAAAATTTGATTGTGATATTGTATTAACTGTTGATTGCCAATAGTTTTGATATCTTGACTGCTGAACTCTTCTAGACGAATAGCTTCTGTTAGGAAGATACCCATACGCTCGTTTGCTACTCCTTCAAACAAAAGTATCATTTGACGAGTTTCTTCAGTCTCAGATGTTGATGTTGAATTTGCAAGACGTTGTAAGGTTTGAGAGGTAATACCTGCAAGAGAAGCGAGTGCAATTGTATCTAATATTAAAGCAAGTTTACCATCACCTAGAATTGTGGTGCCTGTGAATATCAGAATATTTTTTAACTGTTTACCTAAAGGTTTAACGACAATATCTTCTGTGTCTTCAATTGAATCAACAACTAACCCAAAATTATACTCTTCTTGTGATATAACTACTATATATATAGTTTCTAAGGTTGTATTAGTTGCTATTGTTTCCTCTACATCAAGAACTTTGTTTAGATAAACTAGAGGTAAAACATTTTCACGTAAATGCAATACAGGAATGTTGTACAATATATCAATATACTGATGAATTGCATCTCCCTCAAGTCTTACAAGTTCTTGAATATTTGTTTGGGGAATTGCAAAGTATTGCTGCGAGGTGGTAATCATTAACGCACTAATAATTGCTAGTGTCAGGGGGATTCTAATTTTAAACGTCGTACCCTCCCCAAGTTGACTGTATACCTGTATCGAACCGTTTGCTCGCTCGATATTTGTCTTAACTACATCCATCCCAACTCCTCTACCAGAAAGATTGGTAATTTGAGAGGATGTAGATAAACCAGGTAGAAAAATTAGATTGAGAATTTCAGTTTGACTTAGGGTTTGCGCTTGTGATAGGTTAATTAATCCTAAATCTTGTGCTTTTCTTTTGACATCCTCGACTTCTATACCATTGCCATCGTCGCCAATTTCAATATTAACTTTACCACTTTCGTGAAACGCGCGTAGTTGTAATTTTCCAGATGCTGGTTTACCACGGGATGTCCGAACTGATGGTGTTTCAATTCCGTGGTCGATACAATTACGGACTAAATGCATTATCGGGTCTTTGATTAATTCTAAAATACTGCGGTCAAGTTCAGTATCGGCGCCTAGTATTTCTAAATGGACGCTTTTTCCAGATGCAACTTCGATGTCACGAACAACGCGCGGTAGTTTTTGCCAGATTATATTGATGGGTTGCAACCGAGTTTTCATAACTACAAATTGCAATTCGGATGAAATAAAATCAAGATTTTGACTAATCTTGGTAAAAGCAGTGTCTTCCAAACTCGAAGCTTGTTGTAACACTTGGTTACGCGATAGAATTAACTCACCAACTAAATTCATCATCTTATCGAGAACATCGACATCGACTCGGATGGTTTCTGTTGTGGAGACGGAAAGTGCAGGGGTAGTAAATGTAGGGGTGGTTGGGGAAGGAGTAAAATGTAATGAATTCAACGTTTGCGTGAATTGTGAGTAATCTTTATCTCCTTCGTTACCAGTCAGTTCAATATGATTGAGAATTTGACGGATGCTATCGATTGCTTCAAGGAGACAAGTTGCAATTTCCGTATTTATAATTAAATTGCCAGAACGTAACTGGTTAAGCAAACTTTCTCCTGCATGAGCAAGTGCTTCTAACTTAGAATATGCTAAAAAGCCACAATTTCCTTTCAATGTGTGTAGACATCGATAAATACGAGACAATGCATCAGTTGAAACGGACACTTTCTCTAAATCTATAATGTCACTTTCTATCTGATTGATGTTTTCATAGCTCTCTGCCAAGAAGGCTTTTATGTCATCGCTCTCTATATACTCCATGTATTGGCTAGTTTCTATCGTTTGTAATCAACCTATTGATTTTACACCTGACTGCCATCTGTCTCAAGATGTATATGAATTTATTCTTTTTAAATGCGATGATAAACTATGGGAGCAAAGTATTTGGGGTTTGGATAAAATTATTTGGTGCGTGACGCTACAAGTTCTATAACTGCGCTGTCCGTTTTTTGTAGCGTCACACACCCTACGTTCTATATGTGGCAATGGCGTTGTTAGTATTATAATTAATTTAACCGAAATTTAAACGTGAAAATGACATCAATCCTGATTGTTGATGATGCTGCCTTTGCTCGTAGGATGCTCCGCAAAATCCTTCAAGCAGATGGCTATGAGATATTTGAAGCCAGTAATGGACGTGAAGGTCTGGAGATGGCACGCGCTCATACGCTAAATTGCGTGTTAACTGATATATTAATGCCAGATGTAGATGGGTTTGGACTTATTCAGATGTTACATACAGAAAATATTAATGTTCCAACTATCATTATTTCGGCTGATATTCAAGACTCTTCGCGCGAACGAGGTTTGAAATTAGGCGCCACCAGCTTTATTAATAAGCCAGTTAAAGAGCAAGAAGTCCGTCAGGCTGTACGAGAAGCTTGTAAAATTGCCGATGGAGTGGTATAATGCAGCAAATTAAAGATGTACATATTGACGCTTTACAAGAATTAATAAATATAGGTGTTGGTCGCGCGGCTAGTATGCTCAATCAAATGCTAGATTCGCGGATTGTACTAGAAATTCCGGTTGTAACTATTTTGACACTGAGTCAACTACAAGAAGAATTAGAAAAACGATTCGAGGCAGATTCCTTTTCGGCTGTAAGGCTGAATTTTACAGGTTCTTTTTCAGGAAAAGCAAACTTAGTCTTTCCGACTGAGAGCGCATCAACTCTAGTAAGTTTACTGACAGGTGAGGAAGTTGATAGTCCAGATTTAGACTCAGTGAAAATTGGAGCGTTGAGTGAAGTCGGAAATATCGTTATTAACGGCATTATGGGGTCGATTAGTAACGTTCTAAATCAACGCCTTGATTATGCAATACCAATTTACATCGAGGATTCTATAAATCATATATTATCTTTGGAGAGTACAGGCGATACAACTGTTTTTTTGTTAGCGCAAGCGCGTTTTGCCATCGAAACATTAGAAATTATAGGAGACATAGTTTTAATTTTTGAAATGGATTCGTTTGGGACTTTAATCGAAGTGATTGATCAAAAGTTAGAATTACATTCGGAAGTATTACAGTAGTTATATACTAATATATCTGTTGAGTGTTTTATAGTACAGTAATAGTAAAAGTAAAGCGTCCACCTGAAATAATGCTAGAAATAATCAATCAGGCGCAGGAAAAGTTTAGTCATTTTGATTTGATACCGTTGGGCTTATGCATTTTGAAGTCCGACTATACAGTTATATACTGGAATAGTTGTTTGGAAGAATGGACGAAGATTCCGCGCGGATTGATTTTAGGTACTTCGCTAACTCAAAGATTTCCTCATTTAAACCAACCGCAGTATGCGAGTCGGTTACAACAAGTATTTGATAGTGGTTCTCCAGCAATTTTTTCTTCACAGATACATAAATATACGATTCCGGCGCCGAAGATACAAGGAAAAAATTGTATTCAGCATACTACAGTCACTGCATTGCCTGGGATCGATGGAGATAATTATTGTGCGCTGTTGTCAATACAAGACGTTACAGACTTAACTTATCATGTTCAAAAATATCGAACAATGCGTGACCGCGCGCAAGCAGAAGCAGTAGAACGAAAATTAGCGCAAGAGTCAGCGGAAGCAGCAAACCGTGTCAAAGATGAGTTTTTAGCGATTTTGTCTCACGAACTGCGTACTCCTCTTAACCCAATATTGGGATGGTCAAAACTTCTCAAAACAAAGACCTTGGATGAAGCTAGTACGCAATTAGCAATTGAAACAATTGAACGCAATGCAAAACTACAAGTACAGTTAATTGACGACTTACTTGATGTGTCGCGAATACTACGGGGTAAACTGAAGTTAGATTTTGCAACTGTTGATTTAGCTTATGTTGTTCGAGCAGCATTGGAAACAGTACGGTTAGCAGCAGAAGCTAAATCAATAGAGCTTGAGTTAAAAATGAGTCCTGATGTAGGTAAAGTATTGGGAGATATCAATCGTTTACAACAAATCGTTACAAATTTATTGACAAACGCGGTTAAATTTACGCCTACACGTGGCAAGGTTACAATAAATCTAGAACAAATTGACACGCAGGTGCAGCTACAGGTTACCGATACAGGAAAAGGTATTAAACCAGAGTTTTTACCTTACATGTTTGAGTATTTTCGTCAAGCTGATAGTGGGACTACTAGAAAATTTGGTGGGTTGGGATTAGGTTTAGCTATTTCGCGTCATCTTGTTGAATTGCATGGTGGTACAATTACGGCAGAAAGTCCAGGTGAAGGACTAGGTGCAACTTTCACCTGTTGTTTCCCAGTAGTTGTGGTGGTGATGCCACAAGTAGAGCAAGATAATAACAATGATTTTTCGTCTTTAGCTGGAATAAATGTGTTAGCTATTGATGATGAACCTGATAATTTAGAGCTTTTATCGTTTGTTTTAGAACAATATGGCGCCACGGTAACGACGTTTAGCTCTGGTATTGCTGCGCTTGAAGCAATAAAATCTTCACAGCCAGATGTGATAGTTACTGATATTGGAATGCCAATAATGGATGGTTATGAACTTATCCAGAAAATCAGCGCGCTGCCACAGTATCAAAATAAATCAATTCCAGCTATTGCACTCACAGCTTATGGTACTGATACAGACCATCAAAGAATTATTAAAGCTGGTTATAAATATCATATTACCAAACCCGTGGATTTTGATGAGTTAGTGCGCGCGGTTACTCAATTATGTAAACCGTAGGATAGGTGTCCCGCCTGTCCTGTCTTATCCTATCCTATCCTATCGTTATATACGAAAAACTGGACCATCAGGATATTTAGGATTTGGAATCAAACAATGATTTTCAAAATCAACAACAAAACCTAAAGTTTCCAAAGCAATTCGACCAATTAATATTTCGTCTCCTCCAACTAATGGTTCTGCCGAAGTTTCTCTTCCTTGAATTTCAATAAGTACTGGTTCAGCTATTTTAATAGTTAGTTGTTTACCATCAACATACTTTGGTAATTGCTCACTACGAATTTCTAAACCCAATTTTTGTGCTATGTGCATTGGGATTACAGCACGTACTGAGCTAGTATCGATTATAGCTGTTGTTTCGTATACATGTAAATCAGTTGGTTTAAGGTATCCTCGATAAATTAAACCTTCATCAATAGAGTTAGTGAGCTTAACCTTAACTCTTATTTCTGCTGCGTCCTTATTTACCTTGTGCAGTATTCGATTAAAATCTAACATCTTAATTTTCTCCTCTTTTTAAACTTGAAATGTGAGAAATGAGTGGTTATTAATTAATCCGTGAAATACGAAAAACGAAACTCAAGATTTTATTGGTTTGGAATCAAACGTTCATTTTTGCAGTCAACAAGTAAATCTAAATTTTCTAAAACAGTTTGACCAATTAAAACGTCGTCTCCTGCAACTAGCGTCGGTTCAGTTGTTTCTCTCCCTTCAATTTCAATCATAACATCTTCAGTTAGTGCAATAGTTTCCTGTCTGCCATCAGCATACTTTGCTGGTTGCTGACCAAGAATTCGTAAACCTAGGTGTTGCGCTATCTGCATCGAGATTACAGCACGTGCTGCACCTGTGTCTATTAGAGCAGATGCTTCGTATACACGTAAATTAGTTGGGTTAAGTAATCCTCGCTTAACTAATTTGTTATCAATTGCGTTAATTAACTTAACCTTAACTCTGACTTCTCCCATCTCCTCACTTTACCTATGCTATGTTCCATTAAAGTTTAATATATTACCCTCTTTTAAGCTGTTAGTATAGGCGCCTCATTTGAATGGTAAGTTAGGTCAGGCGAGACACCTAACCTACGGGTTAGCTAAAATTAGGTAAACATCTATAATAATATTTTTCAGGTGGCTAGTATATTTTGTCCCCGTTGTAATCAGCAAGTTGACTCACAAGCTGTAACTTGCCCTTATTGTCGAACTGAGTTAAAAGCATTTGGACATCCTGGTATTCCGTTACACCGTGCGGTAAAGGGTGAGTATTTGTGTAATTCTTGCACTTACCATATAGACGATAGCTGTAATTATCCGCAGCGTCCTACAGCGGAGGAGTGTACTTTGTATCAAAATTTTGAAGAGTATCAAGCGCAGAAGCAACAGCAAAGTCGAAAACTTAGTTCTAATCAAAGCTTTGGGAGTTGGATACGGCAAAACCAAACGCTGTTGCTGTTTGTAGCTTTATTTGTTGTTTGTTTGTTGATAGCTGCTTTTACTTGAGGATGTGAACCGTGGTTCACATTTACATTTCTTCACAATATGCCATAAATTTCATTGAATTTTGTTGCAAGACGAGACAAAGAGACCCGCTATGCAAGGGTTCGCGTCTGCGCTTGCACTTTCGATAGCTAATCTGGAAGGTGCGTGATGCTATTAGATGCTATCTTCGTTTCGGAATTGTTGGTAGCGTCACGCACCCTACGTTCTTCGAGGTGCGGCGCCTGCTGTTCTACTATTGGTAAATCGAACCAAAATGTAGTTCCTGTACCGACTTCGCTGACTAGGTTGACTCGACTATGGTGTTTATCTATGATGTTACGGACTATTGATAAACCTAAACCTGTACCTTCAAGGGTGTGAACTCGGTTTTCAACGCGGAAGAAACGGTCGAATATCGCTTCTTGGTCTTCGGGTGCTATTCCAATGCCTGTGTCAGATATTTCTATCCGTACTTTTTTTGTATGGAGTTGATACGCGCGGAATGCTATTTTACCACCTGGTGTGGAAAACTTGAGCGCGTTACCAACTAAGTTACCGAAGACTTGTAGTAACAAATCATAATTACCGACAACTAAAGGTAGATTAGATTCAACTTCTTGAATTATGTCGATTTTTTTATCTTTAGCGTTAAGTTGATATGTACGCAGGGTTTGTTCGATTGCTTGAGTTAAATCTACTCCATCTAAACTATAAACACGTCCCGACTCTAACTTGGATAAATCTAATACATCATTCACTAATCGAGTTAAACGGTCAGTTTCATGATTTACTGTCGATAAGAACTCTTTGCGTTGATCTATTTCTAAGTCTTCCCCGTATTCATGCAGTGTTTCTATGTATGTTTTAATATTAAATAATGGTGTCCGCAATTCGTGAGAAACATTGCTTATAAATTGGCTTTTGGCTTCGTTCAATTCGACTTCGCGCGTAATATCTTGAACGGTTATGGCAATACCCTTAATACTTTCGCGTTGAAGGTTGAGAACTGTTGTTAAGAGAATACGGATAGTGCGTTTGGTTGGTTGACCAAGTGGAATGCGAAATTCAGCACTTTCACGCTCACCTGCTGCCATTTCATGCAAGGAACGTGTAATTTCCATTTGCACGCTGTTTGGTAGCTGATGCAATACGTTACTACCTTCAACTTCAATATCTTCCCAACCAAAAATACGACGCGCGTTTGGGTTGGCAAGAATCACCTCCATATTATTGTCAATCAAGACGGCGCCGTCAGCAATAGTAGAGACAAGCGTTTCCAGTTTAGCTTTTTCGGCGGTGAGTTCTTCGATATTCTGTTCTTCGTAACGTTCCAAGCGTTCTGCCATGTCATTAAAGCTAAAGATTAACTCCCCAAGTTCTCCACCTAGAGGTAAATCTATTCGCTGTTGAAAATTACCAGCAGCTATTTGCTTGACACCTACCAAAAGTTCTTTAATTGGTTTAGTAATGGTCAAGGCATTAACAACACCTGCTAAAATTACCATTACCCAAATTGTGATAAACACGGCAATAGTAACATCACGGGTGAAGTTAGTGGAAATAACCGCAGTTTGGTTGGGGTTAATCCCAACTGCCATAACACCAAGGTATTTACCATTTACAGTTAATGGTACAAATACATCAGTAACTTCTCCATCTGGTGACTGGTGCTGACGTACCATCGGTTTTTCAGCGTCAACAGCATAATCATCGGGTAATTGTATTCGTCGTTGAATTGTCAGAGAGTTCTCAACTTCTGGTTCCCAAAAAGGAATACCAAAAAAGATTTTTCCCGTATCGTCTGCATACAGTATGTAGCGGATGCTAGATGTACTGGTGTAGAACCTTTGGGAAAATTGAGCAACTTCAGTGAGATTATTGTCAGCAATTAGGGGTGCAACGTTGGCAGCAAGCAATAATCCTAAATCGCGACCAAAACGAGTATCATTCAAGCGCGCGTCTTGTTGAATTGTATTGACAGCCCAAAACGTCAACCCGCTCATGACCAAAGATACCACTAGTGTAGCGGCAGCTAGGAGCTTGGTTTGGAGGGTAAATTGCGACCACCAGCTGGTAATCGTTTCTCGGATGTAAGTAAAAATAGCGAGCATATTAAATTCAAGTTGTTAGCAGTTTTTTGTTATAAAATAAACCCAACAACTAAAAAATTAACAGTTATTTACACAAAATGCGAATGAAGAGAGTGCTGAGTAGAAAGTGCTGAGTTCTGAGTTAGGAGTTAAGAGTCTTTACTCAGCACTCAGCACTCAGCACTTAGCACTTTTAACTCTATGTCCGATATCTCTTCGATAGTACATGCCGTCAAAGTTAATTTTTGCGATTCCTGCATATGCTTGGTTGAGTGCTTCTTTAAAATCTTGACCTGTACCTGTGACATTCAATACTCTACCACCATCAGTATGTATTTTATCCGGTTGTTGTGAGTTTGATTTTGTTCCTGCATGGAATACAGTGGCGCCAGCTATTTCAGCATTATTGATCCCAGTTATGAGTTTACCTTTAACATAATCACCAGGATAGCCACCACTGGCAGCGACAACAGTGGCACATGCACCTTGTTTCCATGCGATGGGTAGTATTTGGGCTAGGCGCCGTTCGACGCAGGCTAAAAGAAGTTCTTCTAAAGGTGTTTGAAGTAAAGGTAAAATCACCTGTGTTTCGGGGTCTCCAAAACGGCAGTTAAATTCTAAGACTTTAAAATTTCCATCTTCCGAAACCATTAACCCAGCATATAAAACACCTCGATAGTCAATACCTTTAGCTTTTAAAGCCTTAATTGTACGTTCGAGTACTTCGGTTTGCACTCTTGCCATTAATGCGCTTGTGGCAATAGGCGCCGGAGCATAGGCACCCATACCACCTGTATTTTCACCCGTATCACCTTCGCCGATGCGCTTATGGTCTTGTGCTGGTAACAAAGGACAAATAGTCTTACCATCAGTAAGCGCTAAAACAGATACTTCTTGTCCAGTTAAAAATTCTTCAATAACAACAAAATTGCCTGCACTGCCAAACTGTCCACTAAAAATTGCTTCAAGTCCAGCAATAGCTTCTTCGACAGTTTGAGCAACTATTACACCTTTACCTGCTGCTAACCCATCTGCTTTTACGACTATAGGCGCCCCTTTTGATTTAACGTATGACTTTGCAGCTTTGACATCAGTAAAAACCACGGAAGCAGCGGTAGGAATATGTGCTTCTTGCATCAATGCTTTCGCCCATGCCTTACTCGCTTCAATTTGGGCACCAGCACGACTTGGACCAAATACTTTTAAACCCCTAGCTTGCAAAAAATCTGTAATCCCCTTTGCTAAAGGCACTTCTGGACCAACAACGACTAATGAAACACCTTCAGAATGAGCTAGTTGACTAATTCCTTCAAAATCATCAACTTCTATGGGCACGTTAAGACAGCGCTCCATGCTAGCTGTTCCCCCGTTTCCTGGGGTACATAAAACGCGCTCGATTTGCTTTGATTGTAGCAGTTTCCAAGCAAGGGCATGTTCGCGCCCACCGTTACCAACAACTAAAACTTTCACCCCTTTTTCCTCATGGCGCCAGTCAGATTTTGTGACAGTTTTTTATATTACACCAATATATATATCAAGTCTCTGGGCTGTCACATTTATCCAAAATTCTTAAAAAAAGCTAAAATTCAATGTTTATACTGAAGACTTTTGAGACAAAATCAAACAACCTAGGTTTAGAGGTAAGAGATTTTTGCTTAAACCTTTGCCTTGAAACTTTCCTTTGAAAAACTCGTCAAATTACGGATGGGATTTGATGGAAAAAAATTGTAAATTAATAGCGGTCATATTGCTATAAAGATTACGCTTTAAATATTGCTCTATAGATATTGTACTTAGTCATATTAAAACAAAAATGAACATGAATAAAAGTATAGTTACAGGCGCCGCAGGTTTTATCGGCTCACATCTAGTCGAAGCTTTATTAAAACAAGGACACTCTGTAATTGGGATAGATGAGTTTAACAGTTACTATGACCCAACGCTAAAACGGAAAAATATCGCTCATTTACATAACAACCCAAATTTTGAGTTAATCGAAGATGATGTTCAGCTTGTAGACTGGCAAAGGTTGTTATCTGATGTTGACGTAGTTTATCACCAAGCAGCACAAGCAGGTGTACGCGCGTCATGGGGTAAAGGGTTTCGTTCTTACACCGAACGCAATATTAGTGCAACACAAATTTTATTAGAAGCAGCTAAAGACGCAAAGCACCTAAAACGTTTAGTGTTTGCATCGACTTCGAGTATTTACGGGGATGCAGAAACATTGCCAACTCACGAAGGTATTTGTCCGGCGCCAGTTTCACCTTACGGCATTACTAAATTAGCAGCAGAAAGACTATGTGGGCTTTACTATAAAAACTTTGGTGTACCTTTTGTCGCATTACGTTACTTTACAGTGTACGGTCCACGTCAGCGTCCAGACATGGCATTTCATAAATTTTTCAAAGCTGTAATTGAAGACGAAGCAATTCCAGTTTACGGTGACGGTGAACAAACGCGCGACTTTACATATGTTAGTGATGCAGTAGCAGCAAATTTAGCAGCAGCAACGGCGCCTAACGCTATCGGACAAATTATCAATATTGGTGGAGGCAGTCGTGCGGTACTATCAGATGTACTCAACATGATGGAAGAAATAGTAGGACAACCCATCAAACGCCAACATATAGAAAGAGCAATGGGTGACGCGCGACATACAGGCGCCGACATTACCAAAGCCAAACAACTTTTAGGATGGCAACCCCAAGTATCATTACGTGAAGGCTTAATTCAAGAATGGCAATGGGTCAAAGAATTGTACGTAGGGTGCATGGCGCCATAACAATCTAATAAAGAAGCGAAAAATGTAGGGTGCGTTACGCCATAACAATCAAACAACGAAGCGAATAAACTAGTAGCGTAACGCACCATATTTACACGATACTAGACAGAAGCATATTTATGAGCGCGCGCTTTCGCTAACGTCATTATATGCTCTAATACAAGAAAATCGTCTAACTCTTGTCTTTCTTCGGCTGTAAGATTAAGAGTTTTGTAGGCGTAAACCAAATCTTCCAAACGTTCTTGGGCTGCTTCTGAGAGTTTAAATTCTAGAACACTTTCAGGAGTAGTGCCGGATGCGATAAAATCTATAATATCGTCGTAAACTTTACCTGTCTTCTCTACAAATGATGTCATAAGTCTAGGTATTTAATACTGATAAAACGGTCAATTTTATAAACGTTAACTATTAGATGACTTAGCATAAACGTGCTTGAGGGCACGTAAGGATTCAGGCGCCGATGATTGGCCTCTTGTAATAAACTTAAGCTCGTGATCCCGAAGGGGGGTCACGGCGCCATTAAAATTAAATAAAAAGGTACAGTCAAACACGATTAGAAGGTTTTGGGGTCTTGACAAGGGTAACGTGTGAGGCTGATTATCAGAATTATGGATATAAACCAGCCTCTCGAACTAAACCGTGAAAGTCTTTACCAGTTGGCACAGGGGGAACTGGTAGATATAGTTATTGAGCAAGCTTCGTCCATCCAAGAACTAAAAAAAACAATTACAGAACTTGAAATTGAAATACAACGGATAAAAGTCAGCAATAACCTGGACAGCAAAACCTCATCAAAGCCTCCATCTGGAGATATTCTAAAAAAAACAGAAAAAAAACCAGACTCAAATAATACTGATGAGGAAACTCCGAAACGTAAGCCAGGTGGACAGCCTGGTCATCCAGGAAAAACTCGCAAAGGTTTTGGTAGGGTAGACCGTTTTGAGATTTTACGTCCTGATATTTGTAGTTGCTGTGGGCATACAAACTTCGCCTCGGCGCCGATTAAAACCGTTCACGCAGTGACTCCGAAGGAGTAAACGCAGCAAGTGGCACAGTTAGTAGAACGCCCAATAGAGGTAGTTGAGTATCATCGACATACATGTTTATGCGAGCATTGTGGTAATCCACAAACCGCAGATTGGTGTGTGGATATGGTTCCAGGTCAGAATTTGGGGATAAGATTACAAGCTTTTTTAGGGTGGATAAATAATTATGGACATTTGCCCTACGAGAAACAACAAGAAATGTTGTGGGAACTAGGGGAAATAGAAATCGGGGTTGGAACCCTAGTTACCACGAACCAAAGAATAGATAATGCAGTTAGTAAAAGCGTTAACGAGCTAAAAGATTGGATACAACAAATCCAACCTGATATACATTCTGATGAGACACCTTGGGTTGTTAAAGGTGTAAAAGAATGGTTATGGATTTTTGCGAACACAAATTTTGCTTTATTTCATGCAGCAGACACTCGCTCGCGCGCAGAGCTAGAAACCATCCTCGGTTCAAGCTATAGCGGCGTACTTAGCTCCGATGATTTTAGTGTTTATAATGGTTATGACGTAAAAGCCCAGCAAAAATGCTTGGCTTAATTTAGGCGCCACTTCAAAAAGTTGATTAAGCTTCCAGGATTAAACAACCAAGAAATTGGTAAAAATTTTGTGAAGCTGATTGACGAAGCATTTAAAAATTACAGTCTATTCCAGCAAAATCAAGATATTCTTGAATTCTTAAGTTGGGGGTCGCAATTTAGAGATAAAGTAGAGGCTTTGATAGTTGAGTGGATTGAGAAAGCAGGAGGAGAAGCTGGTAAGCTTTTACGTTGTTTACGAGATAAAGCGCATCAATGGTGGTACTTTCTAGACCACCCGGAGATACCGCCTGATAATAATCTGGCAGAACGAACGTTACGCCTTGCCGTAACCAAAAGAAAAGTAAGTGGAGGTTCTCGCTCTATGGAGCGATTCCAACACACTGCAAATTTGTTGACGATTGTACAAACTTGCCGTCATCAAGGACGTTCTGTCATTGATTTTTTTGAGCAGGCAATAAAATCAATGGTCAATTCAAAAGTGCAAGCACCATCTCTAATACCTTAATTGGAAACACAGATTGACGCTTTAAAACCATTAAGAGTATTAGTAAAAATTTTTTGCTGCTTATGTTTATCTCAAGCGTGCGCGTTAGAGTAATTATCTCACGAAAGATAAGTTTCTCTTACATTTTTTTATTTAATTTTAATGGCGCCGTGACCCCCTTCGGGGGTCACGAGCTTAAGTTTATTACAAGAGGCCAATCATCGGCGCCTGAATCCTTACGCTTTGACCAACTTGTAAGTGCAGTATTTTTATTCTGGCTGGTGAGGATTTAGGTATAAGTGTACTTACAGATGGGAGTTGGAGGTTTGAACCATGAGTAATTTTCAAAACATGAGCATTGCTGAATTAAAAGCTTATTTAAAGCACAATCAAGGGGATACTGAGGCATTCTATGCATTAATGGATAAGCTAAACGCTAATCCTAATCCGCAAATATATAGTGCCGAGGAGATTTACAAACTAGGGGAGCTTATAAACGGTCCTAAGGGTGATAAATAACCAAAATCAACCAGTAATAGGCGTCGTTGAAATATAGGTATTGCCCAATGTGCGGATATTCATATAAAGAGCTAATCGCTAAAACGCGAGATATGGTAAGGGTTTTGAGCCTCTATTTCCGATGCACGCGCTTCTCTTGCTCTACTTATTTTTCTTCTTGAGGTTGAATTGACATTATTACGAACGTTATATGTAAGATTATTTACTAATTTGTAACTACGCTTATACCCGCCAATGGTTTTCAACACGCGCCACTCGTTGAAGTGAGTATCAGTACATAAAATTAAATTGGGTATAAATATGTGATGTAATGAGGAGCTACTTTTACGTAGTTCGCAATTATTTGTTCTTTTTTTCTCTACCATTTAAACGACCGTTCGGAAGTTTTATGGCTTGTTTTGGAGAAAAATTACCCGTTTTGCCGGGTTGTCAGCAGTGACTTAAATGGGTTACATTTTTACGTCAACAAGCACTACAGAAGATTATTCGCTCTTATTGATACTTCTGAAGTGACGCTTGAACAAGCTGTGGAATTTGTTCAAAGTTATTTATCTCAACTATTATGTCGTTAATTTTGGGATAGGCGCCGCACGTTGCAAGTCTTTTCTCTATATTAGTGATTTTAAGCACTAAAGTGCTTACAACAAGGATTTTTTCATACTTCATGTGTTACACTTGTAGTGATATTTTGACATTACATAACAAAGTAGTATGGCGATTCCGAAGAAAGGTTCTAGGTTGATTGTTGTAGATGGTGAGAGTTATCGTTGGCGTGTTCGTAAGAAACCAACTCATGCTCAAGGTGATTATCCTGGGGGTGGAAATTTGACGGTAGCTGTTGAACATGCAGAAAAAAAGGGCGCCAACTTAGTGATTACAATGCCGCAAGGGCATCCAAAGAGTTTCTGGACACAGGTTATTGTTCCTGTTTATCCTGCTGATGTTAAGTCCGCGATAGAAAGAGCTATTTCTCAAGGTTGGCAACCTGAAAAACCTGGTAAACCTTTTGAGTTGGTTGATTAAATATAATTTAATATCATGCTCATAAACCATCCGTTACATCAGTTGTATCCTTTGCCAGGTTAATTTTTATAAAGTTTCTAAGTAACTTAATAAGTCAGCCATTGCTTGGGTGCTGGGCTGGAATTTGGGCATGGGGGGAGTGTCACCACTGATGACTTGGTGAATTAGTCCATATCGAGATTTGTGTTTGGAAACGCCTTGCAAGCTGGGTCCAACCCTGCCGTCTGCTTCTAAACCGTGACATCCAGCACAGTTGATTTGAAAGATAGCATGTCCAGTAACAGAGTCGCCGTTGAGGGATAGAACTTTTTTAACGTATGGGTCAGAGTTTTGCACCGCACGCACAGCAAACATGCCTACTATAAAAGCAAGTAAG